>NZ_CP170198.1:3592500-3668368 GCF_042434915.1 Aquimarina rhodophyticola | reverse complement strand
GAGGACAATTTTGAGGGGATGATCAGTCATCAATTTTTGAAGACGGAAAATACATTAAGAAGGAAAAATTATTTCGACAGGGAGTAAAATTGTAGTGCAAATTTTATTTTTGAATGCTAGGTGACATTTATACTCATTATCCAGTTCAATTTTTTTTAGAAAAAAAATCTCTCCATTAATTTTTGTTTGATTATTTATAATTTCAAAAGAATTTAAAGGAACTGAAAGTCCCATTCCATGAGCTTTTAATACAGCCTCTTTCTTTGTCCAATAGTTATAAAATGCGTTTTTTACATCATTTGAAGAGATTATCTGTTTCCATTCTAAATTTGTCATTTGAGATTTAAAACTTTCTATATCAATATTCTTTAGAATTTCTAGATCAATTCCCACTTCATCAATTTCTGATAGTACACAGACAACAATATTTCCAGAATGAGAAATATTAAATTTCACACATTTATTTTTAAAGTAGGGTTTATTATAGGCTGAATACATTAAATTTTCTTCACAAAACGTTTTACTCATTCCTTCCATTCCTTGTTTCAAAAGCAACCTACCCAATAATGATAACTGAACATCCTGCCATCTTCTATATGTTAAGATTTTTCTTTGAAAATCATTAGAAAAATTTGGTAAAAAGGTACGTAATAAACGGGAATGATTTTCCTGAGCTATATATGAATAGAGAATATGAATCAATTAAAATATCTATTTAAATTAAGATTAATTAGCAAAGGATTTAATTTAGAATATATTCCAATAAAACAAATAAATAACTAACAAAATATTTGAAAACAAGATAGAGAAGATAACACTTCTATCCTTTATCTTTTTTATTTGGGTTATAAAATATAGTAGCGTAATCATTAACAAAACAATAAAGACTAATAATATACTAAATACATAATTAAAATTATCTGGCAGTCCAAATGCCAAAATAAAATAATTTTGATCGGCAACTTTTCCTAAAGCTAAGAAAAGACCTACCACGCCTATAATCCCAGCTATGGAGGTTACAACACTAAAAACTCTTATTATTTTATCAGAATTAGCATTGTAATTTTTCTTTGATAGTTTGATAGTATACGTAAAAATAAAAAATAACATTAGAAGTAAAGCGACAAGCAACGGAGATAAAAGAACTAAATTCAATGGCCTTAAGCTACTTCCAACTTTTGAAACACCGGAGTTGAGAATAACCCCTTTAACAAATTCTATTTTCTCCTCATTTTTGAATGCATTAACATCTAATTGCTTTCTTTGATCATTTATAAAAGCTTCTACCACCTTATTTCCTGTTTTAGTAAAACCTGGAACATGACTAAGGTTATAACCAATTATAGCATCTCCATTTTTAAATTTTTGGGCTACTTCATTGCCATTTGAAACCGGAGTAATAGGATCATATTCGCCAGAAAATACGAGTACAGGAGATGATATGCTTGATAATTTAGATAAATCATAAGGCGCTATTGTAACCTGCCGATTAAGATTCCATCTCTCACAAATCTTAAAATCAGATTTATAAAATGAAACCCCGCCTTTTAATTGCTCATATTTCGAAGCATCAGATTGATATTCTGGGAATTTATTATTAGGAAGCGTTTCATTACAGCTCACACAATAATACACTCCATAATCCATTCCAAGTAAGCTAGAAAATGCAGCTACCAAATTCCCTAAAGCATCTTCGTTTCTATCCTGAAATTGATAAATTAATAGCGGAATAACCTCAACAAGTTTTTTATGATAAAGTGCCTGTTGAATTGCAATTTTAAAATCCTCTGAATTATACGTAAACTCACCTGATTCAATTAAATTTTCATCAACTTTTACGGTTATTGGATGTTCATCCAAATCTGCAATGGTTTTATAATATACCTTTTCCAAATTAGGATATTGATCGTTACAAGCTGGATCGTTTAAGCACTTTTTGAATACTTTAGAAAGAATATTCACATAATTGGTAGTATTCTTCGTATAATATGTTGATATATTTGAAATTGAAGAATCTAATGATAATGTTTTAATGTCTTTTGGATACATATTGGTATAAACCTGAGCCATATATGTTCCATAAGAAGCCCCATACACATGCCAATTAGAATATCCCAATAATTTCTTTAAAGCATGTAAATCTTGTGAAACAGACACACTATTATATGCCTCTATATCCACCCCTTGATTTAAAAGATCCTGTTTGCACGACAATGCTTCAGATATCTTTTGATTTTCATCTTCTTTTTCTGATTGATTCTTTGCTAAGATTCCTAAAAACTTTTTCCCTAAATCAGGACAAAGTCTAGGTTCTGAAAACCCAGTTCCTCTAATATCTAATAAAACAATATCATTCTTTTCGCGAAGAGGATGTCTATACCAAGATCCAATATTTTGGACACCACTTGCTCCAGGACCTCCTTGAATAAAAACAACAGCATCAGCATTAACTTTATTAAACTTATTTTTTAATATAGAAACTGCAATTTTAATTGTGTTACTTTTGGGATCATTCCAATTTTCGGGAACAGAAAGGAACTTGTATGCTATTGTATCTTCATTTAATACTTCTGCATTAGGAAAAAAAGTTTCCGTTTCTTGTAAAGATCCCTTTTGACTCTGTATTGATGTGGAACAACAAAAGACAAACAACACCATTACTATTATATTTTTAATATAAAAACTCATAATTTTTTATTATTATAATTTTATTGATTTGTGATGTTTAAAAACTAAAATCTATATCAATAGCCTTCTCTTGTTCAAATGCCATGTCAGCATTAATATCATTTATTGAAATGTTTGGGTTACCTATAAGCTCATCGAGAATTTTCTTGTATTTTAACACCAATAGCTCAATGGTTTCTTTTTCGTATTTACTCGTATCATAATAAATAGAGCCATGCAGGTGCTCTTTATTAATAGAAAAGCTAACTAGTAATGGTAATCTATTGTATTTTGCATCCACAGGATGAAACTCCAAAGAAAAATCCTGAGTTACTTCAATTTTCTCATAATTAAATGTTGGATTTTGCAATACTAGAATCGCTTCTAATCGTAGAGAACTAATTATATCTTCGGGCATATCTTGATGCTTGTCGATAGCCAACATATCCTTTTGGACATTCTGCAACATATCTGCAAACAATTGATCAGATTCTATCTTTACACGTAATGGTAAAGTTTTTACAAACATTCCAATTTGAGCATGTAGATCTGAGAAAGGTCTTCCAGAATTTATGGTGCCTATGCAAATATCATTAAGCCCCTGCATTTTATAAATCACTATATTAAATACAGTAGTCAATAGCGTATGAAGCGTGATTTTTTGACTCAATGCCGTCTGATTCAGCTTTTCAAGAAACGTTTTATCCCAATTAAAATGATAGAAACTCCCAGAATATTTTTCACTTAACCCCTCCTCTTGATCATAAGGAATCAGGCTTCTCCATCGATAATTATTGAGATACTGTTTCCAAAAGTAATGGTTATCATTTTTATTATCAAGCTCAACATTATGCTGCCAAACTGCATAATCTTTAAATTGAAGACTGAGCGTTTTTCTTTGAAAGCTTATTTCCGAAGTAAATGAAACATAGTGTTCGATGACTTCCTTTATCAAGACCTCTAATGACCATCCGTCCATTATAATATGATGGGTGACAAATAATAATAAACGATCCCCCGTTGATGTTTCAAACATACCCAAACGAATTAGGTTTTCTTCCTTAAGATCAAACTCCTGATTGGCATACTCTTCCAATTCTCTTTTTATCTCAGAATTATCTACAAAAAAACGGTCTATTTTAAAAAACATTTCTTTTCTTGATTTAATTATTTGATGGGGAAAACCGTTAAATTCAACAAAATTTGTTCGTAACGTCTCATGCTTATCAATTACTTTTCTAAAAGCTATTTCTAACAAAACATGATTAAATATACCTTCTACTCTGTATGCTCTAAACATGTTATATGCTATCGATTTTTCACTTTGAAATGAAGTCAACCATATAGCATATTGAGGTAATGTAATAGGATAATGTGATTTTCTTCCTGTTAGAGTTATAATTTTTAATTCTTTAGTTTCTCTCTGCTCTAAAAACAAAGCTAAGGATTCAATAGTTGGGTGATCAAAAATGGCTTTTAGAGAAATCTGATGTTTTAATTCTTTTTCTATTCTACCAATTAATCTTACTGCATTTAGTGAATGTCCCCCTAATCTAAAAAAATTATCCGTTGTACCTATTTCATTTTTTGTTTCTAAAACTTCTTTATAATATTTAGAAAGTTTAAGTTCTAAAACAGTTATAGGTTTTTTATGCTTAGATGCAACCACAGAAGTTTCTATATCCTTTTGAGCTAGTATTTTTCTATTTACTTTTTTATTAGGTGTTAATGGAATTTTTTTTAATGGAATAATAGTATATGGTATCATATACTCTGGTAATTCCTTTTGTAAATGATCGATTACCTCATTTACATTAATCGATTTTTGATTTAGAACTACATAGGCTACTAAAGAAGCTTCTTGATTTATTTTCTTTTTAGCAACAACCACAGAAGATTTTATTGTTTTTAATTGGTTTAACTTAGTTTCTATTTCACCTAACTCAATACGGTATCCTCTAATTTTCACCTGATGATCATTACGACCTGAAAATTCAATTTCGCCACGAGTATTCCATCTTCCCATATCTCCTGTTTCATAGATCTTTTCATTTTCATTAAATGGATTCTTTATAAATTTCTCTTTCGTTAGCACTTCATTTTTAAAATATCCTTTTGCTAATCCATCCCCTCCTATATAAATATTACCTCTCGCACCTACTGGTAATAGATTTCTATAATCATCAAGCACATAAATTTTAGTATTTTGTATAGGCTTTCCGATATTAGAAGCATCTTTGGGCGTATCAATTTTTTTTATACTTGACCAAATAGTTGTTTCTGTAGGACCATACATGTTCCAGACTTCTGAGCAGGTGTTTAATAAATTTTCCGCAAGAGATTCGCTCAATAAATCTCCACCACATAATACTTTTAGCGTACTATCTCCTTCCCAATTTGCATTATAAAGCATCTGGTAGAAACTAGGCGTTGCTTGCATTATGGTTGGCTTAATTCGTTTTAGTTCTTTAATTATAGCTAGAGGATCAATCAAAGTATCACTATCAATAACATATAATTTTGCACCAGAAATTAAAGGAGTAAAAAATTCTAAAATCGAAATATCAAAAGACTGCGTAGTTACAGAAAACAGTATATCATCATTTGTTATTCCTGGCTTTTGTTGAATGCTCAACAAAAAATTTAATAGAGATTGATGCCCTACTTCTACTCCTTTAGGATCCCCTGTGGAGCCCGAAGTATAAATTATATAAGCCGTATCAGATGATTTTACTCTGTTCACAAAAGAAGTTTTATAAGTGTTAAAGTTATTAGTATAAAGTATTGCATCAATACTTACAAACCTAACTATAGCATTAATTATATCTTGTTTTTGGGCATCTCCTATGATACACTTTACATCACTATGTGCAATTATGTATTTAAGCCGTTCTTTAGGAAAACTAGGGTCTAATGGAATATAAGCTCTTCCTGACTTAAAAATCCCCACTAAAATTATAATCAAATCTGCAGAACGATTCATTAAAACAGCGATAGGAGATGTATCGTTGTTTCCAAACTCCTGTAATATGTATTTCGCTACTTGATTTGATAGATTATCTAATTGCTTATAGGTATAGTTCTTAAACCTATCTTGAATTGCAATACTATTTGAATTTTTCTTTACTTGATTATCAAGAGAGGTTAATAAAGTTGTATCTTTCTTATAAGTTGATTGTGTTTGATTAAATGCATTTAATAGTTGTTTTTCTTTATCTATTAAGTAGCTATAATCTGATAATTTTTTCTTCGTATTTCTAACAACATCACCCATAAGATGTTCAAAATGTTCAACTAACTGGCTTGCAGAATCTTCATTAAAATAATTGATATTATAATCAAAATCGATTTTGACATCTTCTAACTCATCAAATTCTCTAATATAAACAGCAAGGGCTACCCTTTCTGATTGATGTGTAAGTGGGATAACTCTTGTTGTCGTATTCTTAAAATGATCTGAATAATTTTGCTTTTCATAAGACAATGTGATATTAAACAATCTGTCTTTTTCCTTAAAAATATCCAATTCTTTGATCAGTTTTCCTAATGGAAAACGTTGATGACGATAATCTTGTCTTAATTCTTGTTTTATTTTACTCACTAAATCTTCAAATGTATCTTCAAAATCAAGAGATATCCGCAAAGCAGAAACCCCCATAAAAAGGCCTACTGTTTTCTTGAAAACTGACTTACTTCTATTCAAAACAGGAAGGCCTATTGCAAAATCTTTATTTTGATGCTTCCTTCCAAAATAAAGGTATAACAATCCCAGAATCACATGAAAAGTTGAACTCTTATATATTTTAGCTATGTCTGAAAGTTGATTGTATACCGATCTTTTAATCATTAATTCTTTTCGACTACTCTTATTAAGATTAATCGTATCATCCAATTTTTCAAATAACCGCTCAGGAAGATTTTGAAACTTCTCTTTCCAAAAAAGTTTATCTTTTAAAAAAGCTTCTGAATTGATATATTCTCTATCATTGCTAACAAAATCTTTATAGTCATAAGGATACTCTGTTTCTATACTACCTGATTCAATAAGTTCATTATAATTTGTAACTAGCCTCTGAAACATTAAGGATGTTCCCCAACCATCCGTAATGATATGATGATATACTGAGAATAAATAATGATATGTTTCATCTACCTTAACTAGAATGAACTTGTGTAATAATTCTTTAGAATCAAAATCAAAAAGCTCTTCAAAGGTTCTTTGCATGAACACCTCAGCTTTGGTATTCGCATCTTTTTTATTTGAAAAGTCTACAAAACCAAGAGTGGACTTATGTTCGAGTAAAGTTTTCATTTCAGCATTTCCTTCGGTGCGAACAACAATACTTCTGTATGCATCATGTTGATCGATAAGCTTTATGTAAGCTTCGTTAAGGGTTTCAAAATCTATATCACCCTTAATAGCTATTTTGGCACCTATATTATAAATAGGTTCGTTTGGATATAACAATTGCTCAAAATAGACATCTTGTTGTGGAAGTGTCAATTTCATATCAAAAAGTTCTATGTGATTATTAAAGTTTTTACTCTTATTTGAGTAGAGTTTGCTTAATCTAGGCCCAAAGGTTTTCGGCTAGTTCTTCTTTATTATTGACTACGTTGACATCTTTTACAATTTTTCCATAATCGAATTTTATAATTCTATCAGCAAGGTGAAAATAGGCGTCATCATGAGTTACAGCTATAATGGTTTTTCCTTCAGATCTTAATTTGGGGATTAATTCTTCGTAGAAATATTTTCTAAAATGTGGATCCTGATCTGCTGCCCATTCATCTAATATTAAAATTGGCTTCTTTTCGAGAAGAGCAAAAATCATTGACATTCGCTTACTTTGTCCTTTTGAAAATTTTCTTCTTGCTGATTCTTCTGTATCATCTTCAACGACATTATCTAACTGCATGGTTTTCAGTAGCTCACCATATTCTTTATTATTCTCAAGAACATAATCATCATAATTATGCGAAAATATGTGATTGTTGGTGAAAATTGCGGTCATTGAATCTTGTAAATCATCCTTTATATTCAGATCTTTATTATCATTTAAAACAATTTCTCCTTCAGTAGGCATATACAAACCAGTTAAAACATTAATGAATGTACTTTTGCCTGATCCATTACCTCCTACTACAAACAAAACTTCCCCTTGGCTGATTGTAAGATCTATAGGACCTAATGCAAACGTTTTTTCATCATTTTCACTTTCATAATTAAAGGATATATTTTTAAACTCTAGTGACTGAAACTTATGATCTTCATTTTGGATTGGATTCCTAACTTCATCATCAATTTGAAAATCTTTCATGAAGTTTTTAATTCTTTTATTTGCGACCATAAAACGAGTATACATTTGCTGCAAATTTATTAGGTTATTTATCGGGCCCGAAATAAAAAGAATTACAACCACATAGGCGATAACATCATCTCTTTCTAATAAACCTAAAGAGGGTAATCCAAATAAAATCGCAGCAATCACAACATATAAACCATATTGACTAATCATATTAATGGAAAGAAAAACATAATTGATTTTGAAATCTAAATCTTCAGAATCATCCCGATTAGGATTTAAGTATTTTTCCATTATATTTTTTCTTCGGGATACGCTTAATTTTAATTCTTTGAATCCTAAAATCAAATCATCAACATAACTATAATAATGTTCGTTAAATTTTCGTAACCTACTTACTTGACTAGACATAGTGTTCATAACAATAAAGTAACAAACAGCTACTAATATGATAAGAACAAGAACGATTCCTGCAGATATAGGTGAAAGTGTAAACATATACACTACTCCAAGGACTAACATCAACAAAGAGCTAACTGTATGGGTAACTGTATAAGGTAAATTAGAAAATATACGTAAATCCTCCATTGCTGTATAAAAACGTTGCGTCCCAAATTTTTCGAGAGTTACCAAAGGAGCTCTTAAAATTTGATTAAACAGATTTTTTTCATTCTCATATAATATCTTAAACGCATATTTATTTAATCCTTTCTGAAAAATTACATTTAGTAAATATGTATATCCTACAGCAGATAGAAAAACTATAATCATATAGTCTTTTAAAAATTCTTCATTCCCCGATAAAACATTATTTATTATATAAATAATTCCAAAACTCAAAAGAGTATTAGGTATAGCATATAGCAATAAAAGAATAATATCTTTTGGTTTTAATTTTAACATTTGTCTCAAATATTTATGTACGTAAAAATAACTATGTACGGTTAGAGTAATAGTATTGCGAAGTAATAAACCTAAATAAACCTCTAGTTGTAAATTAACTTACAACCTGATTATTAATAAAGTTTTTTTTAATAATTCCCGCTATTTGTTCGGGATGGTCATTTATAAAGAAATGATCGCCATCTAAAATTTGAAACTGAAATTCTCCAGAAGTAAATCGTTTCCAGTTATCAATTTCATGACATTGCTCTTCTTTAGTTCCCATTAAAGCATAAATTGGCGTTTTAATAATTAATCCTTCTTCAGAATAATTATCTTTTTCCAAAACTTCAAAATCAGCACGCATGATGGGGCTGAAAAAATGATATAATTCATCATTTTCAAGAATCTCTTCTGGAACCCCTCCTAATTCTCTTAATTCTTCTTTGAAATCCTCATCCTTCATTAAGTAGCGTTTCCCTTTTTGTTGCTTTTCATATGATTCTTTAACCCCTGGGCCTGGATTTCCTGAGACTATTAAATGACAGGGGAAATCATTTATTTCTTCCATCTTTTTGGTTATACTTAACCCTAAAGTTGCCCCCATACTGTGCCCATAAATTATATATGGTTGTTTATTCCTTAGCTTTTTTATTTGGTTGAAATAATCTTGTATTACCTGCTCTTTATTTTTAAGTAGAGCTTCTTCAAATCTTTTGCCTCTACCAGGTATTTCTAAAGCAATAAAATCTATATCAGAATTAATATTCTTTTTTAGAAATTCAAAAGAATAACAACTTCCTCCAGCAAAGTGAAGTAAGAATAATTGCATATTTTAAAATTTAATAGTGATTACTAAAATAAAAGATTATTGAGCTCTTCTTGTTTCTAAGTCCCCTGTTGATTTATTTTTATATGCAGCCTTTTTTAATTTTCCAAAGTTATAATTAACGGATAATCTAAAATAATTTGTGCTCCATCGTCTGTTGTAATAAATCTCTGTTTGACCTACATTATAGCGACCAGAAGCTATAATGCTATGAAATATATCATTAGCTGTTAATGTACATTTTAGAGAGTTATTGAAAAATGACTTATCCACTGAAATCGTTAAATTATACCTACTATTATCTTTATAAATTCCATATTTTTTATCTCCTAAGTACCAAAACAAAATTTCAGCATTAAAAGTATCAGATATATTAAATCTATTATTAGAATAAAGATACAAATTAAGGTTAGGATCAATTGATTCAAAATCAAATTGATTATCTATTATGTTGGTATGTAATAAACTCAAAGTATTGTTAGAAGTAAACCATTTTCTACTAAACATTCTTGAAACAGATGTAAAAAAAACGTGTCGCTTCTCTAAATTTATTCCTTTTAAAACATAACTATTAGGACCTTCTCCTCTAAGAGCTGCCGCATCCATTGGATCTAAAGTATAATTATATCCAATTTTATACGTCGTTTTCTTTGTCGTGCTTCCTAATTCAAAAGCGTGCGTGATTTCAGGAATTAATTCTGGATTTCCTTGTATTGACGTAAAAGGATCTTGATATATCAAAACAGGATTTAACGATCGATAAGCAGGCCTTCTTATTCTTGATGAATATGCGAAATTAAGGGTGTTATTCTCAGAAATTTTGGTGTTTACAGAAAAATTTGGAAAAAAATTGAAATAATCATCTTCTATTAGTTCATCCTCATCTAGTGAGGATATGTCTAAATCGTAATTAGTAAATTCTCCCCTTACACCAATAACATAATTTATTTTTTTATTTAAGGTTCCTTGATAACTAAAGTATGCGGCTCCAATTGATTCTTTATAACCAAATGAATTTGATAGATCATTGTCAATAACAAAATTAGAATTATCATTTGAAACTAAAAAATCTAAATCTGATTCATTATTAACATAACTATATCTTGTCCCTACTTCTAAAGAACTCTCATTTTTAAAAACCTTTTTGTAATCTAATTGACCTGAAAAAATATCAATATCAAGATTTAATAAGTTTTTAAGAAACCTTGATGAATCTGTGGTTCCTATTGTATTTTCTTCAAGAATGAAATTATCTGTGTCTGCATTAAAATTAGAATATTGACCTCCAAAAAAAAGTTCAGTCCCTAAAGTATCAATAGGCTTGTTATAGTTTAATGATATCGAATTATTTACTACTTTTTCATCTCTATCAATATCACTTTCAAAAAAACTTGTGTTACTACTATTGGTGATTTCATTATTACTTAATTGACTCCCCCCTAATCCTTCCGAAAATCCTGAATACTCCAACGACACATAACTATTATCATCATTAGTATACTGAAGGCCCGAACCATAGTATGAGTAATTTTCAAATTCACGACGCCAATCGGTCGTTAAATCAGTCTGTAAAAAAACATTCTCATCATCTCGATCTCTAGTAGTATGCAATAGTTCTCTTTCCTTACCCAGTTGAAGTGCATAATAACTATTAGATGAAAAACGACCTTTATTAAGATCCAGATTCAAACTTGAGTATGAAATTGTTCCTCCAAATTCAGAATAGCTTACATTTTGTTTAATACCTACTTGATAGCCATCACCTATGTTTTTAATAGTACTAATATTTACTACGGCGGCACCTTCTGCGTCATATCTTGAAGAGGGATTTCTTATTATTTCTATTTTCTTGATGTTGGATGGTGAAATCAGTGCTAATTGATCATCGGTAATTCGTTTTCCATTTAAATATAGAATCGCTCTTCCTTTTCCAAATACTGAAATGACGCCATCATCCATAATTATATCTGGTGATTTAGATAAAATTTCATTCGTAGAATTACTGGTGGCTAATGTTGTATTTTCAATCAAAACCTCTATTGTACCATCTGATTTTTGCTTGTAAACAGGTTTTCTAGCCTTTAATACAACTTCATCCAAAGCATCCCCCAAGTTTTGTACTCTTATCTCTCCTAAATCCATCATCGAATCACCTAAATATTTTATACTTATAAAAGTATCATTAAACTCTAATGATGATAGTTTAAACAGTATCTCTTGGTTTGTTAAGTCATTTAATTCAAAATCTCCTTCATAAAAAAAAGCTCCTTTTATTAAAGTAGAATCTTTAGGGTTGAGAGCCATAACGTTTCCTGATGGTAAATATCCGTCGGGAGTTTTCGCTTTTCCTCTTATAGAATAGTTTATTTCTTGTGAGAATGAAATTAATGGTATGATGGTTAATAAAAAGTATCCTAATTTCTTCATTATGATATTATTTGATTATTTGGTTTTAAGTTTTTTGATAGTAATCTTTCTAAATATAATTGCTTATTAAATTCTCTAAATTTACTCAAATTTAATTTCGAAATAACTTTATTAGTTGCATCATCTCTTAACTTGTATTTATTAGCTTCACTGGCAACATTATAAAAGTTCATTTTATAATGATTATTATCCATGAAACTCATAAATTCTTCATAAGAAAGAAGTTCTAATTGAATACATGCTTTTTTAAATGCTTTAAATATTTCAAGATTTAAAAAAGATCTTTCTGTTTTAATATGGAAAGTGCTTATGCTTTTGATATTCACAAAGGAAATCTCTACTATTAACTTGACAAGAATATCTACAGGAAAAAGACTAATACTAGAGTTTTCTTTCAAGAGTTCTTCATAATAATAGTTTAGTTCTGATAATGACTTCAATTTTAACCACATCAAATTTTTGCTAAGATCAGTAGGAAAAAAACCATCTTCAAACCTACCTCCTACATTTGAAATTCTAAAAACTTTGCTTTTAAATTGATAATAGTTCTTAATATATTCTTCTGCTTTAAGTTTTGATGAGGCATGAATATAATTTCCTGGATCCTGTCCTAAATCCATATCTGTTTCATAAAAGTTTTCAACTTCATACGGCATTACTTTCCCTACAACGCCAATTGTCGAAATAAAATTAAAATTCTTAATTCCTTTTTTATTACTCCAATCTACAATATTCTTCGTTCCGAGATAGTTTATATGTTCTTCGCTAGTTTTTTTGCTAATAAATTCTGGAGAGCCTGCTATATGAAATATAGTGTCGATTTCATTTATTTTCTTCTCATTAGGTTTCATACCCAAATTATCTAAATACAAATTCCCTTCGATTATTTGAATTCTAGAAGTATCTACAATATCATAATGTTTTTGGAAAATTGACCAAAATCTTTTTTCTGGAGAATTGAAATCTTTTTTCTGTACAATACAATAAAGTTTTGCTTTTGTATTTGTATGCAGATAACTAACCATGGCAGCCCCTACTAACCCTGTTGCTCCAGTTATCAAAATATTTTGTGGCGTATATTTCGAAAATTCTTCTTTACTTATATTATCTAGTAGATTCTCATATTTTTGTTTTCTTAGTATTGGGTCTAATTTATCATTATTTAAATTTGTTATTATTTTATCATTTTGCAACTGAAAAACTATTTTTTTTACAAGTTTTGATACTGTTGAGTATGAGTATATTTCTTCATATAAGATTTTTATTCCTTCTATATTTTTTTCGATCTCATCAATCATATCTAATGCTGAAAGTGATGTTCCTCCTAGCTCAAAAAAGTCTTCATCATCACTAAAATTATCAAAATCAAGAATTGAAACCCAAGAATTTTTAACAATACTATTTATTTGGCTTTCGTCTATTCTATGGTTTTCATTTTTTTGTTCTTTAATAGAGCTTGAAATATTTTCTAATTGTACATAAATTAAATCTGTGAGTTTATTTACAGTAGCATACGAATAAATTTCTTCATACAGTATTTTTATTCCCTTTATACTTTTTTCGATCTCATCAATCATATCCAATGCTGAAATTGATGTTCCTCCTAACTCAAAAAAATCTTCCTCCTCATTAAAATCATTCATGTCTAAAATAGAAGACCAAACTTTATTAAGTATAACCTTTATTTCTTTTTTATTAAATATTTTAGCGTTAGTTCCCTCTTTTTTCGAGGTACTTTTGACTATATCCTTAGTATTTAGAAAGCTTTTTTTAACTTCTGGCCAAAATCGTTTAGGGCTAAAATAAGGAAGTTCTATATTATTGTATTCAGAAGTAAAACCTGATTTAAGAGAATCTACTCCTGACTCTAACATATTGGTATAAAGTAAAAATCTGTCATTATTAGAAAGATCTCCATAAATATAATCTAATTTCAAGTTGTTAAACCTACTCTGATTTTTATTTGAAAAATCAATTATAACAACATTCCTAATAAGAGAAGTTTGTCCTAAATATTTCTTAAATTGATTTTCATCAAAGGGATTATTAAGTTCTTTTTCTTCGCTTGTTTTCTCAATTATTTCTCTTACTGAAATTTCTGACTTAATCAATTTATTTATTGCACTATCTTCTTGTGATGTTATAAGTTTTACTTTTACTCCAAGTTTATTGAAGACATATTTATAAATAGTAAATTGAAATAAAATATTTAAGGCATATTGATTTTGTATCTTGTTTAATTCTAAAGAAACATTCTGATCCCACTGCTCTTTAATAAACAAATTTTCAATGAATATTGATTCAATGAACTCTTTTGAATAGTGAAGGATATTTAAATCCAATAGCAAAAAAAGCTTTTCATCAACCGAATTAGTTTTTTTTGCCTTTAGGGATGTAATTAATGACTCTTTGGAAGAATAAATTATTCCCTGATTTTCTTTATTTATCTGAAAAACTCTGTTGAGTTTTGAACACAGTTTATATATATCTTCATCGCAATCTATATTATCAATTTTCTCTATTAGATACTCTTTATAAGACTTTAGTTTATGACTGTTATCATGACTTATTTGAAGATACTTCAATTCTTGCTTATCTGGTGTTTTTATAGTATTGTTTGCATCGTTTTTAGACAGAACAAGATGTACATTTGTACCTGTTAATCCAAAACTACTAACACCTCCTATTCGCTCCTTATCTTTACTAGTCCAATCTTCGGCAATTGTGGGAACATATAAACCTGTTTCTTCTAAGTCAAAATATTCATTCAACTTATTAAAATTAGACTGAATCGGAATAACTTTGAAATTTAATGCAGCAACTAACCTAAGTACACCAGCTAATCCACTTAAATAATCCAGATGGCCTATTTGACCTTTAAAAGAACTTACTGCAAATGGAATGTTTTTACGAGAAGAGTTTAATTGAGAAAGAGCTTGTTTTATAGCTTCTACTTCAATTGGGTCACCCAAAATAGTGCCAGTACCATGAGCTTCTATATACCTCATTTTTTCTACGTCTACTTTTGAATTTTCCCACGCCTGTACAATTACTTCTTTTTGTGCTTCAGAACTAGGAGCTGTTAAACTTGATATCCTATTTCCTCCATGATTTACTGCAGCCCCCTTTATTTCTGCTAAAATTGCATCTTTGTCTTTAATAGCCTGCTCGTAGCGCTTAAGCACAAAAAATATAGCTCCTTCTCCATTCATTGTTCCATCAGCATTTTGGTCAAAAGGTCTACATGCCTCTTTTTTAGACTGAACAACATTATTCAAAACATTTTCTTTAGTAAGAGCTAGTGTTTTAACACCTCCCACGATTGCCATATCACATTCATGAGCGTTTAAACTTTGTTTTGCGACATTTATAGCAACCAAAGAAGAAGAACATGTTGTATTTACTGAAACTACAGGTCCTCTTACATCCAAGTATTTTGCTAATCTTGTACCTTCAATCCCTTCTATGATATCAAAACTATTAAATGATAAGTCAGAATAATTAGTATAGTTCTGATAAGCAGATTTAGAGCTGGTATAAAAAATACCTGTTTTTGACCCTTTCAAAGATGCCTCTGCATACCCTGCATGATAGCAAGCCTTGACTGCATTGGTCAAAAAAAGACGATGTTCTGGAAATAGTCTCAAAGATTCTCTTTCAGTAAAGCCAAAATACGCATTATCAAACTTATCTATTTCTGCCAGATAACCCGACTTAGCCATTTCAATATTGCCAAATACTAATTCGATTTCTTTTAATCGCTCTTTAGGCATTTCATCGATATATGTATTCTTATCGTATAAAGATGCTTTTAAATCCTCCCAGTTTTTAATATTGGGTAAATCAAAAGACACCCCTATAATTGCTATAGAATCATTCATGATTTTTTAAAATTTAAGTTCTTCTATAATTTCATTTTCAGCTAATTTTTCTTGTTCAAACAATTTAGCTTGATCTTCGATAGTCGTGTAATTAAACAAATCAACTATATTAATGGATACATCAAATTCTTTTTCTAGACTATGCTTAAATTTCATTACTAAAATAGAATTACCTCCTATTTCAAAAAAATTGTCCAAAACTCCTATTTCAGGTATGCCAAGCACACTTTGCCAAATTGATGATAATCTTATTTCCAATTCATTCCTAGGAAATGTCTTGGCACTATTTTGTGAATTTTCTACCTTGAAGTCCTTAAGACTATCTCTATCAACTTTTCCATTAAAAGTTAATTGGAGCATATCTTTTTCTACAAAAATACTAGGTATCATATATTTTGGCAAATAGGCTAATAAGGTTTCTTTTAGTGCTTCTTTATTATAATTAGCATTAGGAACAACAAAAGCTATTATTCTCTTATTTTCTCCTTCTCCATCGACTAGAACTCCCACATTCTTGACATATCCCGTATTTAAAATACTTACTTCTATTTCCTCTAGCTCTATTCTTATTCCTCTAACATTAACTTGCAGGTCACTTCTTCCTAAAAATTCAATATTTCCATCAGCCAAATATCTTCCTAAATCCCCTGTTCTGTATAATTTGGTATCTGATTCAAATGGATTATCTATAATTTTTTTACGAGTTTCTTCTTCCCTGTTCAAATATCCTTTTGTCAAGCCAAGTCCCCCAATACATATTTCTCCAATAAAACCAATCGGCATTAGCTTATCAGATGAAGGTGAAAGAATATAAACCTGCCTGTTGTTTATAGGTTTTCCTATTGGGATATTTGTACTCAGCTTATCAACTTTATAAAAAGTAGCGCAAACAGTACTTTCTGTTGGTCCGTAAGAATTATATATATCAATTTTATCCCAAACTTTATCCATGTAATTGGGTTGTAAAACATCTCCTCCACTAATTACTGCACGTAAATTATATGTCTCTTCAATAAAATTTTCATTTAGGTACTGAACTAAGAAGGGGCTTGTAGATAAAATAGAGACCTCTTCTTTTTTACAAATATTTAAAATTTCTGAAAAATCATTTTTGTTTTTATTAATTATCATTTTTGCCCCACTAATTAATGTAGGAAAAATCTCCTCAACAGAAGCATCGAAGGATAAACTAGCGTGCTGAAGAATAATATCTTTATCTGTTATCTGAATATAATTTTTAAATGTTAACGAATAGTCTACTAAGGATTCATGTGTAATAGGAACACCTTTAGGTTTACCTGTAGATCCAGAAGTATATATGATATATGCGGCATCATTATAGTCTATCTTTTCTTTATCAAATTCAGAGTTATAATCAAGTCTTTCTTTAATGAATTCGCTAATGATAGCATCATTAATTACAAATTTACAATTACAATCATTAAGAATATATTCTTTTCTATGCAATGAAAAATCTATATCAATAGGTACATATGTTCCTCCTAATTTAAGAATAGCCATAATAGAAACGATGGCGTAATCACTATTCTGAAGTTCTAAACCTATAACATCTGAATGTCTTAATTTATATTTGACGTTAAGAAAATGAGCAAATCTATTGACCTCACTACTTAACTGCTCATAAGTAAATGAGGCGTCTTCATCAATAATCGCTGTTTTTAATTTATAATTTTGAACTGTTTCTTCAAATAAATCGATTATTGTATTTTCAAATTGACCTTCAGAAGGTTTATTAAATCCTGATTCTATTAAGTCCTTTTCTTTTGTTAAAACAATATCTGTATCTTTAATTTTACTTTCTGAATTATTTAGATAATTTTGGAGTATATTCTCTATAAGCTCATTAATTCTCTCTAAGGTAAAATTGTTTTTTAATTCTCTTTGAAGCGTATAATTTAAAGTAAATCCGTCGTTCCCAGACATATTTACGTCCATATCTAAGAATGTATTAGTTGATTCAAATGATTTTATACCCAGTTTTTGCAAATAACCATCTTCTTTTCCATTTGTTTGAAACTTGGCATCTAGTTCTTTTCGAACATGAAAATCTAAATAATTAAATAGTATATTAAAAATGGGTGAAGTATCAGAAGAATCTTTGGATATAGTTTTTTTTATTTCATTAAGAGTTAAACGGTCATTCTTTTTTATATAATTAAATTTATGATCTATTTTTTTAAAATATTCTCCCCAAGTATCACTAACGTCAATTTCACTTTTTACAGGAAGCGTATTCAAAAAACAACCCAATAACTTTTCTCCATCTTCTATTAATGGCCGATTATTATCTACCGAACCCATTATAAAATTATCCTGATTGGATAACAAATGAATAATATAATATAGAGTTCCATAAATAACTGATTTTAATGCCAAATCATCATTTTTGCATTTAGATGTTAACTGATCTCTAAATATTTTGTCATATTCCTTTTTATATTGTTCATATACTGGCTTAGTTTTAAAAAGGCTTATCTTATTCAATCCATTCAATTCCTTATTCCAAAATTCTTTATTAATAGAATTATTATTTCCAAAAATTTCTTCAACAACGGCTTGTTTATTACTCGATTTAAGAGGTTTTATTTCAATACTTTCCTTTTCTCCTAAAATATATTGTTCATAACCTTTAAACAATTCTGTATAAAGCGAAGCTTGGCTCCATCCATCTAATATAGCATGATGAAACTGAAATAATAAAACTTCATTATTTTCTGAAACCGTAAACAGATTCATGTTCCAAAGAGGGGCAGTATCAAAATCAAATGATTTTACACGTTCGGATTCCATAAATCTATTCACAAAGTCTTTTTGTCCTGAAATATCCAAATCTTGAATATCTATTCTGGTAATATCAAAATCTACTTCTTTTAATACAATTTGAACTTCACTATTAAAATCTCCAATATTAAAGCTGGTTCTTAAAGCAGAATGTTTTTTCACAAGTTTTGAAAGTATCTCTTTGAATATAGTTATATTCAATTTAGGAACATTAAAAACAAATTGATCATGATAAGTACCAGCAGAAGGATTTAATAAAGATGCTAAAACCATTCCTTTCTGTATATCCCTCATAGGATAAACATCTTCTATGTTTTCAGGATCGTCAATTTTCTGAAGAACGCTTTCCTTTAATTGATGAATATCATTTTCTATCTTCTTTTTTTGTGCTTTAATTTTGGATAGATCATCACCATTAACCAACTGAATTTCATCACATAATCCTTCTATAGTATTTGATTCATATAACTGTGCTATTGTGAGGCTTGTATCATATTTATTATTGATCTTACTTATCAATCGTATCGAGAGGATAGAATCACCGCCTATCCTAAAAAAATTACTACGAACGCCAACTCCCTCATATTCTAGCACTTCTTCCCAGATTCGCACCAACCCTTCTTCCATCTCATTTCTAGCAGCTACATATTGATCTGATACTACATGATCATCCTCCATAGCAAGTAAGACCTTACGATCCACCTTGCCACTCGATGTTAATGGAAGCTCTTCTAGAATCAGTATCTGGCTGGGAACCATATAATCTGGTAAATGAGTAGTCAAATAATCATATAAGGCATCCTCTGTATATTCTTCTTTGGCAATCACATAGCCTACTAAATATTTCCTCGAACTTTCTCCTCTTACCATTACAACTGCATTATCTACATATCCAGAGGATTGCATCTTGCTTTCTATCTCTCCTAATTCTATACGATTACCGCGTATTTTTACCTGATCATCTATCCTACCGATATAAGCAATCTCTCCATTTGGCAACCATCTCGCCAAATCACCCGTACGATAAATCCGAGCTCCTTTGGTAAATGGACTTGTTATAAATTTATCAGAATTGAGATCAGGACGGTTCAAATAGCCCTGTGCTACCTGAATACCCTCTATCAATAATTCTCCTGGAACTCCGATGGGTTGCTCTAATAAATTCTTGTCTACTATATAAATCTTAGTATTAGCAACAGGCTTTCCTATACTTACGCCTTTTTCTTTGGTATCTACATCGGTTAAGTCTATAGAAGTGACATCTATACCAGCCTCTGTAGGACCATACAAATTATGAATCCGAACCCAAGGAAGTTTTTGCTTAAATTCTTCTACCATACTACTAGGTAAGGCTTCTCCACTACAAACTACGTGACGCAAACTTCTACAGGTTTCTGGAGTTAAATTCTCCAAAAATATGCCCAACATCGATGGAACAAAATGTGTAATCGTTATTCTTGAATCCTCGATAATCTGCTGAAGATATAGAGGATCTTTATGACCTTCTGGTTTTGCGAAGACCAATTCACAACCCGTAATGCTAGGCATTAATAACTCCCAAACCGAAACATCAAAGGTATAAGGAGTCTTCTGTAAAATGACATCGCTTCTATCAACACCCAAATCATCTCGCATCCATAGTAATCGGTTGTATAGACCTGCATGCGTATTCAGTACTCCTTTGGGGTTACCCGTAGAGCCAGAAGTATAAATACCATATGCTACATCTGAACCTTTTAAATTTAAATCTAAGCCCCCTTTACTAAGACCTGATTGGGCTGCTCTAAAACTCGCAATAAAACTAGCATCTATACACACTTTGTAATTACTATCCTGCTCAATATAAAGAACCCGTTCCTCGGGATACTGTGTATCAATAGGGATATAGGCACCTCCCGATTTTAGAACCCCTAAAATTGAAATCAACATATCCTGGCTCCGATCAAGTCGTACACCTACCAAATCATTTTTTTCTATCTTGTAATTCTTAACAAGATAGTTGGCTAATTGGTTGGACTGCTCATCAAGATCTCTATAAATCATTGTAGTACCTTCAAAACTTACCGCAGGAGCTTTTCCTTCTTCCTTTACATGAGTAGCCATTAAGCCTAATACTGTAGTATCCTCAGTATATACTGCTTCTGTTATATTAAACTCCTTTATTTGTCTTAATTCTTTTACAGAAAGAAGAGACGTATCTTTAACTTTTGCATTGGGATTTTCTAAATATTGTGTTAAAATATTTTCAACATAGTCACATATGTCTGCCAAAGAATATTCAAACTCAAACTCTCTTGTTAATTTTAAATGCAGTTCAATAGACCTACTATAGATATCAATAATATTAATATCCAAATAAGTATTTGTTACCTCAAAAGATTTCAATTTAGATTTTCTACTTTTAAAATGTTTTGAATCCGAATCAGAAACCTTTAGATCTTTATAAACATTATAAAAGTCAATATAATTGTAAATTATATCGAAGAAAGGGTTTTCAATACTTCGTTCTTTTCCAACAATTTTAGTTATATCATATAAGGTAGATCTGTCTTTTGTTTTAAGGACTTTCATTTCATTATCCATTGCTCTGAAAAACTCTAACCATGTTAGATTTTCAAACTCTTTCAAAGAGAGTCTCATGGGTAAAGTATTTAAAAAACATCCTAAAAGTCTATCGCTATCTTCAATAGGAGGTCTCGTATTAGAAACCATTCCTAATACGAAGTCATCTTGAAAAGAAATTAGTTTTAATACGTAGACAAAAGCTCCAAAAATCATATCTCTATAACGTAATTCATGATCTATTGAATGTTGCTTTAATTTCTTAGTAATCTCTGCATTAATGAACACTCTATAAGATTCAAAAGTTTCCTTTTTTGAAAAAATATTTAATTTATTATGTCCAATTAATCTATCTTTCCAGAATTTAATTGTTGTAGGATTTTTCTTTTCTACTACTTCTTCTATCACTGCATCTTTAACCGTAAAGCTTAGTTTTTCAGGAATATATACAGGTTCAGTTTCTAATCTCGAATAAATATTAAAGAGCTGAGTATTAAATGAAGCCATGCTCCAACCATCTAGAATAGCATGATGAAATTGAATTAAATAAACCGTACTTTTACTATTCACATTAAAGAGCTTAATTCGCCATAGCGGAGCCTTACTAAAATCATAAGGTTTGAACCGTTCTGCTAGCATAAACTCTTTAATATATTCTTCTTGTTGTTCTTGTTCTTTATAAGAGGTTAAATCTTCAAACTCTAAAATCGGATCAATTTGTCTGTGTAGTATTTGAATCTGTTCATTATAAGATTCTAAATCAAAACTGGTTCTTAGGATTGGATGTATATCCACCATCAGTTCTAATGCTTTTTTGAAGCGATTAGAATCTTTAATTAAAGGAACATAAAACACAAATTGATCATGATAAACGGCACTTCCAGGATTCCTCAATGTAGTGTATATCATTCCTCTCTGGATATCATTCATGGGATAAACATCCTCGATGTTTTCTTTATTTAACTTTAATGAACTATTATTATTTTTCATTTTTAATTTTTTAAGTGTAATGATACTTTTGTGATGAAATTTATTTAGAGGCATTCGAATATCGATTCGAAAGTGATATAAAAAGATATAATCCGACGTTTTCTCAAACTAGTATCAAAATAAATAATTAGAGATATTTTAAATTGTCAAATTGTTTAATATAGGATACAAAGCTATTGACTAAATTATTTCGAGGTGTTATAATTACGCTCTACCTGAATAAAGGTATTAGATTAAATAATTTTTACGAAGAACTAAAGTCATTTACCTCTTATAGTAAATATTTTGTTACGAAGACATAGATACTAGGATCTTTCGAGGTCCTTCAAAAGGCATTCGCCCATGAGCGGTAAGTATATTATCAACTAGCATCAAATCGCCCTTTTCCCATTTAAATGTTACCATATTATTTTTTGCAACAGACCGAATTTCCTCTAACATTTCTAAAGGAATCTCATCACCACCGCAAAAGGTTGCATACTGAGGCATGCTTGTAGGGTCTTCTTCATATATCTCCATTAACGCTTCGTAAACTTCTGTCGAATTGGTACTTGGGTGAAACTGATCTGCTTGATTGAACCAAACTTCCTCATTTGTTATAGGATGTTGGATAATAGCTTTTCGTCTTTGAACAAGCCGGAGACTATCATCATCATTCCAGGTATATAAAATATCATTTACCTTACAGTAATTCTCTACCTCTCCTTTTTGGCTTGTTTCAAACGTATCTTTCCAGGAAGGGCCTGCTCCAAAACCGCTATGCAAATTTCGAATATACTCCACCCCTTTTTCCTTGAACACCTTCTTGGTATTTTCTGAAAGATCAAATAAGATAGCTCTACTATCAGCAACTACAGTACCACCTCCTTTCATTGGAGCGGTTTCGCAACAAAAGAAAATAAAACTAGGCCATTGACTTCCATAAGAAAGTTCATTATGTAAAGAAATAAACTCTTCAGCTGGATGCTCTGTTGATGTATACACTTTCCCTTGTAATTTGGTGCGAGGTGAATTACCATCAACATAATCCATTGAATTACCAGGAAAAGCATTGACACAAGTTTCTAGTTTTTCAGCGTCATAAATTTCAAAAGATTTAAAAAGTATAGCTCCATGAACAGCAAGTAACTCTTTAATGATTTGAGGCTTTGTTTTCAACAATTCCGGGAGAGATTTTATTTCAGAAGATATTTTATCCCATACAAAAGGAAGATTTGCTTTTGGTCTCATTTTTTTGATTTTTAATATAAGTTAATTTTAGTTATTTATTACATCGTCCATTAAACTACCAAAGGAAACTTTTATATTTTCTCTTAGCTCTTTATTTTCCTCTGCAAAATCTGCATTTGTTTCAATCTGCTCACATAGTCCTTCAATAGTATTGGATTGGTATAATTGAGCAATAGTAAGATTTACCTCAAACTTCTTATTAATCTGACCTATCAATCTAATCGATTGAATAGAATCGCCTCCTACTCTAAAAAAATTGTCACAGACTCCTATGCCTTGATAATCCAAAACTTCTTCCCATATTTTTACCAGTCGTTCTTCCATTTCATTTCTTGGCGCTACATATTTCTCTGATACAATTTGCCCTTTTTCGAAATCTGGAAAACCTTTTCTATCGACTTTTCCATTTGATGTTAATGGAAATTTTTCTATAATCAATATGGGACTGGGAACCATATAATCTGGTAAATGAGTTGTCAAATAATTGCGCATACTATCTTCTGTATACGTTTTTTTAGCAATAACATACGCTACTAAAAATTTATTTCCATTCTCAGATTCCCTTATCACTACCGCTGCATTATCTACATGTTTAAAAGACTGAATCCTGACTTCTATCTCTCCCAACTCAATCCGATTTCCTCTTATTTTTACCTGATTGTCTAACCTTCCTATGTAGACAATCTCTCCATTCGGAAGCCATCTTGCCAAATCGCCTGTGCGATATATACGCTCTCCTTCAGTGAATGGACTTGGGATAAATTTCTCCTCATTAAGATCTGGACTATTCAAATAACCCTGTGCAACCTGAATCCCCTCTATCAATAATTCTCCGGGAACTCCGATAGGTTGCTGTGATAAATGCTTGTCTACTATATAAATCTTAGTATTAGCAACAGGCTTACCTATGCTTACGCCTTCTTTAACAGTGTCTATATCCGTTAAGTCTATCGAAGTGACATCTATACCTGCCTCTGTTGGGCCATATAAATTATGAATTCGAGCCCACGGTAATTTTTCTTTGAATTCTTCTACCGTACTACTTGGTAAGACTTCTCCACTGCATATTACATGACGTAAAGTCCCACAATTTTCAGGCTTGATATTATCCAGAAAAACCCTTAGCATAGAAGGAACAAAGTGTATAATACTCACCTGTGAATCTTTTATGATTTGCTGCAGATAACCTGGATCCTTATGCCCCTCTGGTTTTGCAAAAACCAAATGACATCCTGTAATCGAAGGCATCAATAACTCCCATACCGAAACATCAAAGGTGTAAGGTGTCTTTTGCAGTATGACATCTTTTTGATTGATTTTCAAATCATCACGCATCCAAAGTAAACGATTGTAAAGTCCTGCATGTGCATTTACTACTCCTTTTGGATTACCTGTTGAACCAGAAGTGTAAATACCATAAGCCAAATCTGATCCATCTACTCTAATGGTTAATGCTTTTTTACTTAGCCCTTTCTGTACCGATTTAAACTCTGCAAGAAAACTTTCGTTTATACATACTTTATAACCACTATCTTCTTGGATATACCGTACACGTTCTTTTGGATATTGCATTCCCATAGGTACATATGCGCCTCCTACTTTTAGAATTCCTAAAATCCCTATTAACATTTCCCGGTTTCGATCCAGTTGTACTCCTACTAGATCATTCTTTTTTACCTTATATTTCTTTGCTAGATAGTTGGCCAATTGGTTGGAGTGTTCATCCAGTTCTTTATAACTCATCGTACTACCCTCAAAACTTACAGCAGGTGCATCTCTTTCTTCCTGTACACGAGTCGCCATTAAGTCTAATACCGTAGTACTTTCAGAATATTTTGTTTCTGTTGCATTGAACCCAGACAGTAATTCAATTTCCTCAGAAGAAAGGAACTCAGTATCTTTAACCTTATCCTTGAGGTTTGTTATATAGTTCAATAAGCCTTGTTCCACATAGCGGTGAATTTTTTCTAAAGTTAGATTATTTTTCAATCCTCTTTTTAGCTTGTATTTTAGTATTAATGAATCGCTTTCCAAGTTCACAGTTAAATCTAACGATGTATTGGTTGCTTCAAAAGATTCAGTATTAATTTCTTCTTCTTGAGATTTTTTGAAACTCTTATCCGCTTCTAAATCTAGAGAATCATAAATATGAAAATTGACATAATTAAATATTACATCAAAGAATGGTGATCCCCCTATCGTTTCTTCATTTGTAAGTTTAGAAATTTCATATAATGTTAATCGTTCATTCTTCTTAATTTTTGTTAAATGATTTTCGGTTTTTTTAAAAAAATCCGTCCACGATAATGATTGAACATCGTTCAATTTGTTTCTAACAGGGATAGTGTTTAAAAAACATCCCAATAATTTGTCACCATCTTCGATTGCAGGTCTATTGTTTGTCACCATCCCTACAACAAAATCGTCCTCATAGTTTAAAGCTTTTAATGCATAAATAAATGCCGAATAAACAGCTGTCTTTAAAGATATTGAATCTTCTCTACACTTACTTTCTAGTCTGTATTTGAAACTGAAATCAAAACTATAAGTATTTGTCAATATTTGATTTTCATTTCTAAAAATATCTAGTTTTTTGTATTCATCCAATTCAATTTTCCAAAAGTCAATAAATTCTGGGGTCCTTTGATCGTAAAGTTCTTCAATTATAGCACCTCTATTAGTAACCTTAAGTTCTTCTATTTTTAAAGGAACCTTACTTTCCAATTGTCTATAAATTTGAAACAACTCTGTATTTAAAGATGCAACACTCCAACCATCTAGGATAGCATGGTGAAATTGAAATAAAAACATACTGGCATAATTGTTTACTTCAAACAAACTGATCCGCCATAAGAATTCGGAATCAAATTGAAAAGGCTTACTACGCTCGGATAGCATATATTTTTGTATGTATGCTTCTTGTTCTTTTGTCCCTAAGTCTTTAATATTTCTAAAATCAATAGTGAAATCTACCTTCTTCTTTACGATTTGAATAGGTGTTTGATAAAATGTCAAATTAAATTGAGTTCTTAATGTCGCATGTTTCCAAATCAATTTTGAGAATGCTTCTCTGAACAATTTTTTATTTATCGTTGGAATTTGAAAAATGAACTGATCGTGATATACTCCTGATTCTGGATTTAAGCTAGAAAGCGTTACCATCCCCTTTTGAATATCACTCATTGGATAGATATCTTCTATATCGTGAGAGTCATCAATTTCCGATAGAACACTTTCTTTTAACTCCTGAATATCCTTCTCAATTTCATCCTTAATACTTTGTTTATGTGCAAACAGAAGAGTTCCTTCTTCAATCTGTTTACATAATCTTTCTATGGTATTTAATTCATATAACTGTGCTATTGTGAGGCTTGTATTGTATTTCTTATTGATCTTACTTATCAATCGTATCGAAAGAATAGAATCTCCTCCTATCCTAAAAAAATTACTACGAACGCCAACTCCCTCATATTCTAGCACTTCTTCCCAGATTCGCACCAACCCTTCTTCCATCTCATTTCTAGCAGCTACATATTGATCTGATACTACATGATCATCCTCCATAGCAAGTAAGACCTTACGATCCACCTTGCCACTCGATGTTAATGGAAGCTCTTCTAGAATCAGTATCTGGCTGGGAACCATATAATCTGGTAAATGAGTAGTCAAATAATCATATAAGGCATCCTCTGTATATTCTTCTTTGGCAATCACATAGCCTACTAAATATTTCCTCGAACTTTCTCCTCTTACCAATACAACTGCATTATCTACATATCCAGAGGATTGCATCTTGCTTTCTATCTCTCCTAACTCTATTCGATTACCGCGTATTTTTACCTGATCATCTATCCTTCCTATATAGGCAATTTCTCCATTGGAAAGCCATTTAGCTAAATCTCCTGTACGGTATATTCGTTCTCCCTTAGTGAATGGGCTTGGAATAAATTTTTCCACATTAAGATCTGGACGATTCAAATACCCCTGTGCGATTTGAATACCTCCTATCAACAATTCACCAGGTACATCTATCGATTGCGGTGACAAATCCTTATCCACAATATAAATCCTTGTGTTAGCTACTGGTTTACCTATACTTACACCTTTTTCTTTAGTGTTTACATCCGTTAAATCAATCGAAGTAACGTCTATTGCTGCCTCTGTAGGACCATACAAATTATGAATTCGAACCCATGGTAGTTTTTCTTTAAATTCTTCCACCATGTTACTAAGTAAGATTTCTCCGCTACATACAACATGACGTAAAGTCCTACAGCTTTCTGGCTCAAGGTTTTCAAGAAAAACACCCAACATCGATGGTACGAAATGTATAATGCTTACTTTCGATTCTTTTATGATTTGTTGAAGATATTCCGGATCCTTATGCCCTTCGGGTTTTGCAAAAACCAAACAGCATCCTGTAATAGAAGGCATAAGTAGTTCCCATACCGAAACATCAAAAGTATAAGGTGTTTTTTGTAAAATAACATCTGCTTCACTGATTTTAAAGTCGTCACGCATCCATAACAATCTATTGTAAAGTCCCGCATGTTCATTTATTACTCCTTTGGGTTTACCCGTTGAACCAGAGGTATAAATTCCATAGGCCAAACCTGATTCTTGTACTTGCCCTTCTACTTCGGATTTGCTATATTCTTCCTTCTCTGATTCAAAACAGTTAATAAACCCTTGATCTATACATACTTTGTAATTACTATCTTTTTGAATGAATTGAATTCGCTCTTCAGGATACTTTACATCCAAAGGAACATAAGCTCCACCATTTTTTAAAACCCCCAGAATACTTATAAGCATCCATTCGCTGCGCTCTAGTTTTATACCTACTAGGTCATTTATTTCTATTAAATATTTGTTTTTTAAATAATTAGATAGTTGATTAGAACGTTCATCTAGTTTTTTATAGGTCAATTCAACACCTTTAAAAACTACCGCTATTTTATCAGGGTTTGCATCCACTTGTTCCTTAAATAAATCCAAGATTGTTTTATTTTTTGGATAGCGTATTTCTGTACCATTAAAATCGTTTAATACTTTTAATAGCTCTGATTCTGTTAAATATGATACATCCTCTAAAAGCATTTGAGGATCTTCTACAAAACTAGATAATATATGCTTTAAATGATCTCGTATTTGAATGATATTTTGACGGCAGTATATATTTCCATTGTATCTAAGTCTAATTTCTATGTAATCATTTGTAGGGACTATTAAAACATTAAAATCATAATGGGTTTCGATAAAATTCTGACCTGATTCCACAGATAATTTTTCTTTATTTGCATTAACAAAATCTTCTTCTAACTCGTTTTCTGCATAATTCTCAAATACATAAATATGGTCCAACAAATCATTCCCCAATACGCTCTCAGATTGCACTTCTGATAAATTTAAATAATGATGATCCAAACTTGCTATCGAATCTTCTAGTCGTTTACTAAGCAAATCTGAAACAGTCATATTATTATCATAATTAATACGAACGGGTATTGTATTTATAAACAATCCCACCATATCCTCCACTCCATCTATAGCCCCAGGACGCCCTGAAACAACAGAACCATATACAACATCCTTTACATTATTATATTTAGAAAGCAAGTACCCCCATGCACTTTGCATAAAAATATTTTCAGTGACGTTATACTGTACGCATATTTTCCTAAGTTTTTCTAACTGAGAAGCTTCGATTTTTAAGACTTCCTGTTTCCCTAAGTAATTTTGAGAAGGAACTCTTAATCTTTTAAATGGGATCGAAGCTTTTTCTCTATAATCAGACAAATAATTTCTCCAATATGATTTATTGGATACTTTATTTATACTTTCTAGCCATTTTATGTAAGAGGAATACGGAATAACTTCTGGCAGCGATATTGTACGTTCTGTTTCTAAGGAAATTAATATTTGATAAAATTCATTTATCAAAATACTACTACACCAACCGTCCATCAGAATATGGTGGTTACTCCATATAAATTCATATTCTCCATTTCCTATATCCAGAACACTCAATCGCATCAATGAATCTTGTTGTATACTAAATCCACGATTTTTATCTTTTAGCTTAAAGTCAGAAATATATAGTTCTAATGATCCACTTGAAGCCATAGCAGATATATCCTCATAAACAAATGTATCCGTAATTTCCTTACGGACAATTTGTAATAATGTCCCATAAGAAGTACTAAAACCCGTGCGAAGAACAGAGTGACGGGCAATCAACAATTCATAACCTTTACGAATATTACTCAAGGTAACTTCAGGCATTCGCAATCGACAACTACGCTGAGCACAATAGGTAGTTTTTTCATTACCAGACACCCAATGGTAATAAAGGCCTTCCTGTAAAGGAGAAAGAGTGTATACATCCTCTATATTATTATCCTTATTTAGGTCCGATAGTTCTGAAAGGGATAAATCTTTGTAAGTCAAATCACTTGGGGTTAAATAACACCATTTTTCTTCACTCAATTGTGAAATTATTTCTCTCAAAACAAATTTATACGATTCCATTAAATCAGAAATTTGTTGTCCTGCGTAAACAGCATCATTAAACTTGGCTTCGACTTCTAATACTCCGCCTACAAGAATCCCCGCTATACTCAATCTTTTACCTAAACTATTATTTTTCTTGGAAGATTCGACCCCTTTATATTCACTGGAATAACCAAATAATATTTCATCTTTATCTTCTGTACGTTCAATAGCATTTCCAAAATCTCCCAAATAATTAAAAACAATACTCGATCTCAATTCATTCTCAAATCCACCTCCTAAATAACGTAAAATTCCATATCCAATTCCTTTGTTAGGAAGCTTTCGTAGTGACTCTTTTACTTCTATTAAAGAAGCAGTAAAATCGGAAGTATCTTTACTGACCTTTAAAACAAAAGGATACAAGCTCGTAAACCAACCTACAGTCCGGGTAATATCTATCCCATCAATAATTCCTTCTCGACCATGACCTTCTAGGTCTAAAACGACACTGTCATTTCCGAATACCCTTTGGATACTGATTCCTAATGCTGCCAATAAAACATCGTTGATCTCTGTATTATAGACTCGATGTGCCTTGGTTTGCAGTAATTCCACGATTTCTTTTTCTAAAGAAAAATGAGAACTCTTTATCTTTCCTTTACTTAAATCTATGGAAACATCATCTTGATAAATAGGTAATATATCTGAAGATAAAACATCTTCCCAGTAGGATCGTTCCATGTTTAATTGATCGCTAGTTGCATATTCATTAAGCAAAGATGCCCAGCGTTGAAAAGAATCTGTCTTTTTAGGTAAAGTAATTTTTATTTGTTGCTGAAGACCTTCGTATACACTACCCAAATCTTCTAATAAGATGCGCCAGGAAACTCCATCTACAACTAAATGATGAATAATTAATATAATACAATCTTTATCCTTTAATTTAAATAAAGCTGCTTTTATCAAAGGCCCTTGCTCCAAGTTTATGTCTGATTGTAAAATATCACACAATCTAGTCATCTCAAACTGGTAGTCATGTGAATCGGACAAGTCATAAAAATCTAATGAGTATTTTTTTTGGTTCAAGCCCATATTTTCCTGATACCATTTTCCTCCTTCATTTTTATAAACCATCCTCAATGTATCATGATGCTTTACTAAATATTCTAAACTTTTATCCAACAAATTAAAATCAATTGAGGAAGTACTTTCTAATGCCACTGATTGATTATAATGAGATTTATCCACATACGAATCAGAAGATAGAAATGATTCTTGAATAGGTGTTAGTAAAACATTTCCCTTTACTATAGACTGATTTATTACTCGATTGGTCCGAGTTAATTTTCCAGACAACTTCGATAAGACAGGTGTTTGCATCAAATCTGACACCTTTAATGCATACCCTTTTTGTTTCAATCTAGAAACGATCAATATACTCTTTATTGAATCACCTCCTAAGTCATAAAAATTATCTGTAATACTTATTTCTTCTCGCTTCAATACGGATTCCCATACTTCTACTAGAGCTTGCTCTTCATTATTCCGAGGAGCTATATATTCCAATTCAGTAGATAAACTTACTTCTGGATCTGGTAAGGCTCTTTTATCAACCTTACCATTTAAAGTCAATGGTATTTCCTCCAAATACACAAAGTAAGTAGGCACCATATAAGCGGGCAATCGATCTTGTACATAAGATCGTAAATCTGCTCCCTCTATGGGTTCTGAGCTTTTATAATAAGCTACTAACTCCTTATCTCCAGAATCAAGTTCTTTAGCCAGTACAAAAATCGTATCTATTCCTTTCTTCAAGGACAAGGTGCTTTCTATTTCTCCTAGTTCTATTCGATTGCCACGGATTTTCACTTGATTATCTTTTCTGCCTAGAAACTCAATATTCCCATCTGGTAACATTCTTACTAAATCCCCTGTTTTATACAGTTTTTCTTTGGTTTCTGAAAAAGGATTTTGAATAAACTGTTTTTTTGTTAATTCTGGCTTATTGAGATAACCTTTAGCGACGCCTTTCCCACCAATTAATAGTTCTCCAGAAACTCCTACCGGACAAAGATTAAATTGTTGATTCACTACATAAACAGAAGTCTGAGAAAATAGCTTCCCAATAGGGATTGTCTGATAATCGGTATTTCTATCAACGTTGATTAAAAGTTTTCCAATAGTAGTTTCAGTAGGACCGTAATGGTTAATAATTTCTACTTCAGAGTTCTGTTTTTTAATTGCCTCAATATAAACAACAGGTAGAGTATCTCCTCCAAAAACGATCATTCGATTTGGTAATAGGAAATCATTTCCCTTAACTAAAGCTTTCCAATGCGATGGTACTATTTTAATACAATCAATTGAATAAGTGTCAAAATATTCATGAATATCATCAGCATTACGCAGGATTTCTTTTGATGGTAAATGAAGTGTTCCGCCTGAAAGTAATGAACCATAAAGAACTGTGTTACCTAGATCAGTAGCAATATTAGACATAAGCGCAAACCCTTTCGAAGATTCAATATCTGTATATTCAAAAAGTCCATTTACATAATCTATCAAATTAACATGAGTAATCATTACTCCTTTAGGTTGGCCTGTAGAGCCTGAAGTATAAATGACATACACCAAATTTTCAGGTTGGAGTTTGTCCAAGACTACCATTTCTTTAGTATCTTTTATCCTCTCCCATACGTGATCAATAACCAAAGTATTCACAATATAATTCTCGAATTTCTTCTGATCTTTTGAAAAAATAATTAAAGCTTTAACTTTGGTGTCATCTATAACATATTGTATTCTTTCTGTTGGTGCATCCAGATCGATAGGCACATAAGCAGCACCAGATTTTATAATAGCAAGAATAGATACAACTGACCAACATGAAGGAGCTGCCATGAGACCTACAAGATCATTAGGTGCTATTTCAAATTGTTCTTGTAAATAATTCGCTAGTTGACTAGAGCGCTCATTCAACTCTTGATAAGTCAATCTATCATTTCCAGATATTACAGCCACTTCATCTGGCGTTTTGGATGCTTGTTCTTCAAATAAATCTATAATCGTCTTATCCTTTAAATAAGCTCCATCCTTATGATTAAATCTATTTAACAATTCAAATTGTTCTTGCTCCGTTAGATATTCTAATTCACCAATATCAATAGTGGTTTTTTCTATAATTCTATTAACCAGTTCCAAATAATGATTCATCAATTTTGAGATCATATCATAGTCATAGACATCCGTATTAAAAGTCAGTTCGAATTTTATATGGTCTCCAACTTCTTCGAAAATAAATAATGTATCAAATTTAGCCATTGATGCTCCATGATCCTTAAGAGTACTTACCTCCTCTGGAAGCACTTTAGCCCCAGTATTATCAGCAGTATTCTGTAGTATAACTCTTATATCAAATAATCCATTTCTACTTGAATTTTTATTTAAACCTAGCTCTTCGGATAATTGGCCAAAAGGATACATCTGATGTGTGTAAGCATCTAATAAATCTTGTTTCACCTGTTCATAAAATTCATCGAAGGATAAATTAGCAGTTATCGTACTTCTTAAAATTAAAGTATTTACATAAAACCCGATCTGATTTTCTAATTCGGGATGATCTCTTCCTGCTATCGGACTACTTACTATAATATCTTCCTGGTCAGTATAACGATGCAACAAGACTTTTAAGGAGGCTAATAAAAACATGAACATGGTTCCTCCTTTTTCTTTTATATAAGCTCGTATACCTTCCGTGTCTTTTTTACTCAAGTAAGTACTCACTTGTCGACCATTATAGGTTTTCACCAAAGGACGTTTTTTATAAGCTGGTAAAGCCAGTACAGGTAAACTTCCAGAGAGTTTGTTAATCCAATACTTTTTATGTTCTTTATATGCTTCTGTCTCTAGTTGATTTTGTTGCCAAACCACATAATCTTTGTATTGTATCCGTAATTCTGGAAGCCCTAATGGTGTTTCTTCTGTATAATGTTTGTAATAGGCCAATACATCACGTGCCAAAACATTCATAGAGTATCCATCGGTTATAGTATGGTGTTTATTATAATGAAAAATATACTCTGAATCAGACAGCTGCAATAAACAAACCCTTAACAAGGGTGCTTTCCGCAAATCAAAGGGCAAATAAAAATCATTTTGTATATACTCAACTGCACATTTTTCGGGTTCCTCTTCTTCAGTATAATTTTCATACCCAATCTCAAAACCAAGTTCAGATGTATCCAAAACTTTTTGATATACTTGTCCTTCCGAATCCTCCCAAAAAATAGTACGCAAGATTTCATGGCGCTCCAAAACACTCCAAATAGCTCGCTTAAAATTGGGAATATCATACCCACCTTTCAACCTAACAGAATAAGCCATATTATATGCTGCTGAGCCTTTCTGGAACTGACTCAAAATCCATAAATTATATTGGGAAGAAGACAGAGGGTAATACTCCTTTTTTTCAACAACTTGAATATCCAACACTTCTTCTTGATCAGCATACTTTTTCAAGTATGCCACCAACTCTTTCTTATTGCTTTTTATCTTTCCTAAAAGCAGCTCAGATATTTCGTCTCCCTCATAATTTAAGAGTAAGTCCTCTCCTTCTATGGAGAGAAAAATATCATATTCATTAAGTTCTGTAAGTAACTTATTTATATTCATAGGAGCTTATATTTTTAGTATTTTTGTTTCTTTTCTAGTTTGTTTTTTTCTCAATAGTACAGCTATATCAATCTCTTCTGATAATAATTTTACTGTTGACTTTGCAAAGAAATCTTTGAGGGAAATTTGAACGCCATATTGTTTTTGAATCCTTTTTAATAGGGTCATAGCTTTTAGTGAATTACCTCCTAATTCAAAGAAACTATCCTCAACACCTATTCTCTCGAACCCCAAAAGAGTTTGCCATGAACCACAGAGTTCAGTTTCAAGTGAAGTTTCAGGAGCTACATAATTATATTGTAACTCATCATCAATTTTTGACATGCCATTTTCATCCTCATCATCAAAATCAGACCATTCCTTTTCTTTGTTTCCTATGTTTTCTATGTTCTCGAAAGAGACTACCGTCTCATCAAGTTTATTATTTACAGATAATTCAAACAACTCTGAAATAATTGTCGAAGAATCAGATTCTTTATGTACGTCATCAAAAGCTACAGAAATCCAATAATCCAGTTTATCTGAATTCATTTCATAAAGTAAATTGGCATAAGTGTCAAAATAAATATTCTCATTTAAACGATTTACCTCTGAGGATAATCTTGTAGGAATCCATATAAAGTCAAGGACTTTGTTTTTAAATAATTCATATAAATTTTGGACCGGACGTATTTTTCTTATCTGCAGATCAATTAAATTATTTAAATCAGATAAATCTGAAATTTCATTTTCTTTACTCAGATAAATAATACCTGAAACTTCTCCGAAATTTTCTTCTATTGAACTTACCAATTCCTTAGTTTCTTCTGATTCACTGGGGTCTAAAGTATAATACTGTATGTTTTTTTGATTATTTTTTAGTTTATCAAATTTTATTTTAGTCTCTTCCGCTATTGCTTCCTCTTTAAAGTGATCTGTCACAATAATATTTGCTTGGTAGGTGTTACTCAAATATTCCAAAAGCCCAATCCCTTTCTTCCCTAAGCCGTTAATAATCAAATAATTTTTATTGTCTCCTAATCTTTTCAGATTTCCATCGGTAGCTATCGAAACTCTCTCATAAAATGAAAGCCATCTTTTTTCATTCCTATAAGCAATATCACAATCACAATAATTGTACAGGATATCATTCACTATACTGTCATCTCTTTTTTCTGAAATTATATAGGTATCTACGTCCAAACTACAAACATGTGCATTGGAGTTATTCTTTATAACTACTCTCATGGTTTTTTCGGCTAAGTGAAATGAAATATTTGGTTGTTCACTGCCTAACACATTTTTTCCTAAACTTCCTAAAAATGTTGCTTTTTTAAAACTTATTGACTGGTTTACAATTAGTGCTTGACTCAAATGCATTACAGGAATACATAATTTAAAAACATCTTCATTATCATAAAAATCCCAAGCATAAATAACTTGAGATATTTCTACATTTTCATCATCTAAAGCCGCGAATAATCTCTCGTATTGATTCTTGTCAAAAGGATTAATTGTAAACACATTTTGTGATTCCCTATATTCATCTCCTTTGTATACTTTTATAAGTTTAATTTTCTCATCTAGAACTTCCAACAACCTATTAATCAAAGGGGTTTCTTCTACAAATACCATAAAGTATTTTAAATCATCTTTAAATTCTTCTTTGGATTGAAGTAAAGTCTTTTTCCAGTTCTTTATATGAAATGAAGTTGCCAGATTTGCCGATCTATTGTTAACAAACCCACTATCACTAGTTATTTGTTTGAATGGGTTGACTTTTACCCTTATTTTAGTTTTGTCAAAAGCATATCCAGGAATTGAAATTTTATTAAGACTCTTCTTATCATTAAACTTACCCCAATCTATTTCAACTCCTTTTTGCCATAACTTACCTATTACTTTTAGATAGTATTCATGATCATCGTGTTGTTCCTTAGGGTGTCTAAGTATATTGATTCCATAATTGTCTTTTTGAAAAAATTTATTTTGTTTTAAGAAAGATGTTAAAATCCCTCCAGAGCCAATTTCTATATAATTTGCAGTTACCTTATTCAATATCCAACTAATTCCTTTTAGAAAGTTTACTGTATGCCTTAGGTGTTTCACCCAATACTCTGAAGAAGTAACCTCATTAGCTTTTACTTCTTCTCCACTTAAATTAGATATAAAAGGAATTTTTGGAGGAGATAATTTAATCGTATCTATCACAGCTCTATATTCATCAAGAATCTCATCTAACAAGGTAGAATGTGCTGCTATCGAAATTTTCAATTCTGTATAATTAATTGATTCTTTTTCTAATATTTTTATAAATTCTTGTATATCATTTTTTGCTCCCGAAATCACACAAGAATCCTCCATATTTATAGTTGCTATAGATAACCTCTCTGTAAGATAAGGTTTTACCTGATTTTCAGATATCTCAATACCAACCATTGCTCCTTCTGGTAATTTAGCTGTTAACTCTCCTCTTTTGATAACAATTTTCAAAGCATCTTCGAATGTAAATACCTCACTAATACAAGCTGCTATATATTCTCCTAAACTATGCCCTATCATATAATCTGGCTGAATACCCAAGCTCATCAACAAGCGTGCTAAGGCATACTCAACTATAAAAAGAATAGGCAACATGTTTTCTATATCATTCACACTTTCTGAAACATCTTCTTTTTCTAAATAGCCAAGTACATATCTGATATCTTTTTGGGTATATTTCATTATCAACTCAAATCCGTGATCCATTATCTCCTTGAAGATAGGTTCTTTTAGATATAATTGATATGCCATCCTATAATACTGGCTTCCTCCACCAGAAAACATAAAAACAGTTTTCTTTTTTTTATAAAAATTGTGGAAACTTGGTCGATCTATCATTGTTTCCAATTTATCGATTGCTTCCTCTTTGGTATTGACTACCAAAAAACATCTATGATTAAAATGCTTTCTTCCTAATTGTAAGGTGTTTGTAAGGTTTTGTAAGCATACAGTATCTTTATTTCTAATATAATTACAAAGCTTTTTTATGTTATTAGATAGTGCTGTATTAGTTTTTGCAGATACCAATAATAAATTTGCTTCTTTTTCCCTTTTTGATATTGAGTCATTTATAGGAAACTCTTCTAAAATAATATGTGCATTTGTTCCTCCTATTCCAAAACTACTTACTCCTGCTCTAAATAATTCTCCTTCTTTATTATTTATTTTTTTTAGTTTAGTATTGACATAAAAGGGGCCAGATTGAAAATCTATATCGGGATTAGGGTTATGGTAGTTTATCGATGGCGGTAACATTTTGTTTTTCAATGCCATTGCTGTTTTTATTACACCAACAATTCCTGCTACAGCATCTAAATGTCCTAAATTAGATTTAACAGAACCTATAGCACAACGATGCTTTGTGTTATAATTAAATGCTTTATTTAAGGCTTCAATCTCTACTGGGTCCCCTAATTTTGTTCCGGTCCCATGGGCTTCAACGTAACCGATATCTTCTGGCTGAAGACCGGCTATTCTTTGTGCTAATTTTATGCATTCGGCTTGACCAATAATACTAGGTGCGGTATATCCTACTTTTCTATTTCCATCGTTATTTACCGCCGTAGCTTTAATTACAGCATAAATATGATCATTATTCTCTATAGCATCTCCAAGTCTTTTTAAGGCTAAAACTCCGACTCCTTCTCCGAAAAAAGTTCCTGTCGACTCTTTATCAAATGTTCTACAATGCCCATCTTCTGAGAATACCATGCCTTCATCATACATATACCCCAAACCTTTAGTTGTAAGAATACTAGAAGCTCCAGCTAGGGCTATTGAGCATTCCTTCATTAACAAACTTCTACATGCTAAATGAATTGATGTCAAAGAACTTGAACAAGCGGTATCAAGATATAAACTAGGTCCTTTTAGGTTTAGGTTATACGAAATCAAAGTACTTATGAATGATTTATTAGCTAATCTTGTAGCCATAAAATCACTAACTTCCTCATTCGGATTCATAAGTGTATGTGCTCTCCAATTAATATTATCCGAAGCCGCTAAGTACAATCCTATTTTATCAACATAATTTTCGGGGTTACAACCTGCATCTTCAAGAGCTAACCATACATACTCATGCATAAGCCTAATTTGAGGATCCATAATTTCAGCTTCTGCTTTGGTGTATCCAAAAAAATTATAATCAAAATTTTCGGGATTATTTATCAATGAGTTTGCAAAAACATAGTTTGGATTTTTTATTAGCTCGTCTGCAATTCCTAATTCTTGAAGTTCCTTAGGATCATAAAATCTGACCAATTCTTGCCCCTTAATCAAATGCTCCCAGAAAGTTTCAATGTCTTCGGATTGAGCAAATTTTCCAGACATACCAACAATGGCTATATCTTTTATTGAGTTTGTTTTTTTCATTAATTATTTGATATAATAATACACCCAGCTTATTTTCCTCATTATTAAGAAAACAGCCCTTTTGCTTATAATTCTAGTACTATAAAAATTAATTGTGAAGTGATTACCCTTCCATCAGGTCAATTATACTATCCATATCATCCGAAATAAAAAGATCTTCTTCTTTATCTCCCTCATCTACTCCTTCTCCATTTAAAACATTAATCGCGAAGTCATTAATTGTCGCATATTGAAACATCATCATTGGTTTTATTTCCGTTTCAAATTCTTGATTAATTTTACTTAATATTTTAATTAGCTTAATAGAATTAGCTCCTAGATCGAAGAAATTATCATGTGTCCCTATTTCATCTTTATCCCGGTTAAGTTCCTCTGCAAAGATTTCAGTTAGTTTTTCTTCCAATTCATTTTCAGGAGCTGTAAAAATGATACCACTTTTCAAAACATCGAAATCTGACTGGAGTAATTCTTTCGTATTTATTTTTCCATTTGATGTTAATGGTAATTTTTGTAATTGTATATATTGAGAGGGAATCTCATAATCAGAGAGTGTTCCTGACAAAAACAAACGTAATTCAGTAGAGTTTTGAGTTGTATCTGAAACGATATAGGCCACCAGATCAGAATTAGAATCTTCTTTCTTGTTAACTATTACAATAGCATCTTTTATATCAGATTTTTCTAATAATTTAGAAGTAATAGCACCTAATTCTATTCGATTACCTCGTATTTTGACCTGAATGTCTTTTCTTCCTAGATATTTGATAGTCCCGTCTGGTTCCCAAACAGCTATATCTCCTGTTTTATACACACGTTCTCCTGTAATAAATGGATCTGCAATAAATTTTTGCTTGGTTAATTCTTCCAAATTCAAATACCCTTTGGCAACTTGTACTCCTGAAATCAATAGTTCTCCAGGAATACCTACTGGTTGTAGATTAAGGTTCTCGTCAACTATATAAATTCTTGTATTCGCAACTGGTTTACCTATACTCACACCTTTTGATATATCCAAATCAGTAACATCTATTGCGGTAACATCTATAGCTGCTTCTGTTGGACCATAAAAATTATGAACTCGAGTAGCAGTAAATAGTGATTTTGATTGATTAATCATTTGAGCTGGTAGCTCTTCGCCACTACAAACAATATGCTTAATACGTGAAACACCTTTGTTTTTATAAAACTGTAGAAAAACACCAAACATCGATGGAACAAAATGAATAATATTAACCTTTTCGGTATCTATAACCTCTTTCAAATATTCTGGGTCTTTATGCCCTTCTGGTTCTGCTATAACTAATCTACTACCTGTAATCATCGGTAATAAAAATTCCCATACAGAAACATCAAATGTATATGGTGTCTTTTGTAAAAAAATATCATCTTTTGATACTCCTAAATATTCTTTCATCCAGACCAACCGATTGAATAACCCTGAATGTTGATTTAATACTCCTTTTGGTACCCCCGTAGATCCCGAAGTATAAATACAATATGCCAAATCACTAGGTTTTGAATCTAATAGCAAACTCTTACTAGAATATGTATGCTGTACCTTAAAAAAATTTGAGATCTCCTCTTCATTTATCAACATCTTCATATTTGTATCATCAACGATATATCTTACACGCTCTAATGGATAATCAACTCCTATTGGGACATAGGCGGCACCAGATTTTAAAATAGAAATAATCGATAACAACATCCGTTCACTTCTTTCCAATTGTATGCCTATAAAATCATTTGCTACTACATTACAAACAGTTTTTAGATAAGCTGCAAACTGATTTGACAATTCTTCTAATTCTATATAACTATAAGAACTATCTTTATACTTTACTGCTATATTATTAGGAATCTCTTTGACCTGCTTAGAAAACAAATCCAATATTGTATTTTTTTCTGGATACGCTTCTCTTGTCTGATTAAAACCTTCTAATACAAGTTGTTTTTCCTCTTCATTTATCATGTTTATCTTACTTACATCCTCTAGAGGCTTTCCTACTAAGGATTGGAATAATTGTTCGAAATGATTAGACATTCTTTTTATGGTCGAAACATTAAAAACACTCGTGTTATACTCCCAACTTAAAAATAAACCATCATCATTTTTGTCAATAGTTAAAGATAAATCGTACATCGCAAATGGTTTAGATTGCTCTATTTGACTTAAGGATAATTCTGGTAATTCTATTTTGGTTTTTTCATTATTCTGAAAAACAAACATGATTTGAAAAAGGGAGCTATAACTTGGGTTTCGTTCAGGTTGAAGTGAAGATACCAGCATATCAAATGGCATTTGTTGATTTGAGTATGCATCAAATAACATTTGTTTACTTTGATTAATCAATTGAACAAAATTAATATTCGAAGACAATTGATTTCGTAAAACCAACATATTTACAAAAAAACCAATAAGGTTTGCTACCTCTAATTGTTCTCGATTCGCAATGGGTGTTCCTAATACAATATCTCTTTCATTACTATAACGACTTAACAAGACAGTAAAAACAGAATATAACCCTGCAAATAATGTAGTACCGTGTTTATCACATATCTTTTTTAATCTATTTAAGGTTTCTACATTAATCTTTGAATATATTGTTTTCCCTTCAAAGGTTTGTACTTTAGGTCTTATATAATCAAGAGGTAAACTGTGTATTGTTGGCAAATCAGATAATTGATTTGTCCAGTAATCTTTTAACTTTTTTAACGTTTCTCCACTTAACTGTTCCTGTTGCCAAAGTGCATAGTCTGAGTATTGAATCTCTAACTCTGGTAGTATACTCTTTTCTAATTTGTAAAAAGATGTGTAAAGAGCACTAAATTCTTTTATTAATATGCCAATTGACCAACCGTCAGTAGCTATATGATGCATGGTCACTAAAACTACAAAAATTGTATCTTTAATTTGAATGAGTTTTACTCGAAGTAAAATATCATTTTTTAAATCAAAAGCTAATTTCGACTCTTCCTCCTGAATTTGTTTAATTTTGTTATCCTGTTCTTCTTTGCTAAGACTACGTAGGTCTACTTGCCATATTTGTAAAGGTTCTACAGCTTGTATTACTTGATATACTTCTCCATTTTGGTCTAATTCGTATGTAGTTCTTAATATTTCATGACGTTCAACAATAGTATCAAATGCTTTTTTAAATATCTCAATATTTAGTTTTCCTTCAAGAAGTAATGCATTTGAAATATTATAATGAGCACTTCCTTCTATTTGATCCAAAACCCACAATCGTTGTTGTGCATATGAAAGTCGTTTCGGAAACACATCCATTTGGCGTTTTATTATCGGTAACCTCCTTAACTTTGATTTTTTGGTATTCTCAATGATTTGTTTGATTTCTTCTTTATATGTTTTGAGCTGATGAAGTAAATCTTCATCAATACCATTTTCTGGCAATTGACATAAAAGTTTTCCCTTTTTAACAGAAAGTTTTACATTACTATCTATAAGACTCTTAAATAACCTCTCTACATTCATAACTCAATATAATCATCATTTTCTATCTCAATACTTTCAACTAATTCAAGGATTTCCTTTTTTGATTTAACCAAACCTGCAAGTTCTTTTATCGTTAAGCATTCTGATAATTCTCTAAATGATAATTCAATTTCAAACTCATCAGACAACTGGGTCATTAATTTGGTAGCCAACAAAGAATTACCTCCAACCTCAAAATAATTATCTAAAATACCTACCGGATGATACCCCAGAACGCTACCCCAATGCTCTGCAATGCTTTTCTCGATATCTGTTATTGGTTCGACAAAAACATTACCAACATTTCTTTTGTTATTGAATTCTATACCATTTGTTAATGAATTTTCTTCTTTGTTTAATGAAGTATCATCATATAATACTTCGATTACATTATATAAATTTTCATCTTTGAGTCTACAAAGTTTTTTAACATCATTTATATATTGTTTGTGCAAGTCACTTAAGTTGTTTAATAACTCATCCGAAATTTCATTTTTGTTATTGATTTCAATTTCAATAGAAGATCTTAATCTGTCACTTAAGTATTTATCATTTGTATGATGGTAAGATTCTTTTATTTCTCTAAAATCATTATAATTAATATTGATTTTAGGTTTCCAAAAACTGTTTTTGGAAAAAGCATAACCTGGTAAGGAAATTCTTTTTCCTTCATGTGTTTCGGGTAAATCAAATACTAATCCTTTTGCACAAAGGAGTGCCTTTCCTTCATGAAAATTATGTAAAGAATTATTTTTGATTGATGCTTTTGGAAGCAAATTAACTGTACTTACTTGTTGATTAAAGATTGTTTTGATAAAGGAAGACAATCCATTACCTGGACCAACCTCGATGAAAGTTGGATTTGAAAAATAATCAGTGATATGCTCAACTGCATCTACAAATTTTACGGGATGTATTATCTGATCTAACCAATATTGCTTTGAACAGAATAATTGCGGTTCTATCAAATTCCCTGTACATGTTGAAAACACCTTAGTGTTAAAATGTTTAAACTCGACCTCTGATAAGATTTTTTCATAATCATCCAGTACATCACTCATCATTTGGGTATGATATGCATGTGATACTTTTAATGCTCTATATTTGATATTATTAATATCAAATAGCATACTTTGTTGTCGAATATCTTCTTCTGTACCACCAATAACAAAATTATCATGAGTATTAAATACGCTAATAGCTATTGTATCTAATAATAAGGGATTAAGTTCACTTTGTGTCAACTGAACTAAAAGCATAGCTCCTTTTGGCATCACACCCATTAGTCTTCCTCGATGATACACTAGTTTTAAAGCATCTTCTAATGCAATACAACCGACAATACAGGCTGCTACATATTCTCCTACACTATGACCAATAATTGCTTTTGGTGTAACTCCAGATCTTAATAATTCTTTAGCAAGACAATATTCAATGATAAATAATGATACTTGTGTATTTTCTGTTTTATTTAATACTTCACTATCATCAGAGAAAACTATTTTTTTAAAATCAATATGATATAATGATTTCAAGTATTCAAAGCAATAATCCATATCGTTTCTAACGGCTTCATTATTATGATATAAATCAATCGCCATATTAGGATATTGACTCCCCTGGCCAGGAAACAGAAATACTCCTTCGGATATATTTCCATATCCTTCGTAACATTTTTCATTTTGATTGCCAACCAATTGAGCTATCAATTCCTCCTTATTGTTACATACTACACTGAACTGATAAGGCATTACCTTTCTTCCATATATACTTGTAAATTCAATATCCTCAAGCAATATATCTTGATTTGCACGAATATGCTCAGCCAGTTGTTTTTTCTGTATATGCAGGCTTTTTTGATTTAGTGCAGATAAAGCTATCACAAACGGTCGCTTACATGGTTCTTGTTTGACTATTTGTGGAGGCTCCTCTACAATTATATGCACGTTCGTTCCTCCTACTCCTAAAGAACTCACTCCTGCTCTACGAATATCAAAATGGTCTGACCAAGGAATATGGTTTTGACTTACATAAAAAGGAGAAGAATCTAATTGTAGTGTAGGGTTTGGTTTTGAAAAATTAATACTAGGTACAAGAGCACCTTTATTAACACATAAAGTTGCTTTAATAATTGAGGCTATTCCTGCTGCAGCATCCAAGTGTCCTATATTACTTTTTACCGAGCCTATAGCGCAATATTGATCCTTTTTAGTGTATTGACGAAATGCTTCTGAAAGAGCTGAAACCTCTATAGGGTCACCAATTAAAGTCCCTGTTCCGTGAGCTTCTATCATACCTATTGTCTCTGGGTTAATGTCTGCAACCGCAAGAGCTTCCAGAATAACGTCTCGCTGAAGATTTACACTTGGAGTTGTGTATCCCTGTTTATTTCCTCCATCATTATTAGTTGCTGTACCTTTAATTAATGCATAAATGTTGTCTTTGTCTTTTATGGCATCTGATGCTCTTTTTAGTACAATACTCCCCACTCCATCACCAGTAACTGTACCACTTGCTTCACTATCAAAAGGACGACAGGCACCATCTTTTGAATATATTGATTCTGGTACATGCATATAACCTATACCTTGATCTGAGTCAAAACACACCCCTCCAGCTAAAGCCATATCACATTCATAATTCAATAGACTTTGGCACGCCAAATGAACAGCTAGTAATGAAGTTGAACAAGCGGTTTGAAGACTCATTGCTGGACCCGTTAAATTAAGTTTATAAGATATCCATGTTGCTAAAAAATCTTTTTCATTTAAAATTCTATATAGTAAAGGATCTGTTACTTCTTTTTTAGAATTTGTGTTTAAGGTTCGTAACAAATAAGAGTTTGTTGACATTCCACAAAAATTCCCAATAGATAAATCAAGACGGCTGGTATCATATCCTGCATCTTCAATTGCATGCCAACTTGTTTGCAATAACAACCGAATTTGAGGATCCATAAGTAGCGCTTCTGCATTTGATAATCCAAAGAAATCTGCATCAAAATATTTTGCATCATCAAGTCTTGAACTTGCATTTACAAAACGTTTATGATTCAAAATATCTCTAGAAATTCCAGAAGCAAGGATATTCTCTTCATCGGCTTTGCAAATACTGCTTATTCCATTAATAAGATTTTGCCAATACTCATCTATATTATTTGCTTTAGGGAAACGACCAGCCATTCCTATTATAGCAATATCATTTTCAGAAACTTGTTTCATTTTTTCCAGATTATATCAGTTAATTTTGTTGGCACGAGCATTCCTTCTAGCAGCACCTTTATTTACTGCTTTATTAACAGTATTATCCTCTTGATTATTGGTATTTTGAATCAATTTTGCTTGTTGTGGAATTGTAGGATTACGAAACAACTCAATTAAAGAAAAATTAACACCAAACTCTTTTTGTAATTTTTCGTGCAACAAGACTATTTTAATAGAATTTCCGCCTGCTTCAAAAATACTAACATGGTAAGGGATATTTTCCTTGTTTAAAACTTCACACCAAATACGGTAAATATCTAATTCGGTTTTATTCGTTAATTTTGGGATATCATTTGATACTATTTTTTTGGGCTTAAATTCTTTTAATTTTATCATATCCACTTTTCCATTTTCCATCAATGGTATAGCGGGGACAAAAACAATATCCCTGGGATTCATATAATCAGGAAGTTTACGTTTTAAAAAATCTTTAATTGTACCTTCATCCGTTTGCGCATGTAATTGCTCTATAGCAGAACCATTTTGTTCTATTCCATGGTTATTATTAGTTGCATACAACATATAGGTATTTTCTTCCTTTGGAGCATTGGTATCACTCATTACCAACTCCTCGACATTTACTGTATATCCATTATTATTAAGTAGGTTTGTAATAATATCTAGATTATTGTCCCCATCTACCTCAACAGCAAGATGCCGAATCATAGACCAATGTTCTGGTCGAATTCCTTCTAAAACCAAACATTCACTTTTCTCTACATCCAATTTTAATAAATCAATTGTTTGTATGTTTAGTTCATCTATAACATCAGAAACAGTAGTCAATTGGCAATCAACTTCTTCTGAGAAATACAACGATGACAAATATTGTTTAAACTCATCTGATAAACCATTTGGTCCGTCTATATTATCATAGAGCGATTGGGCTATTTTTTGTTTTTCTCCAGACAAATCATTTGTTCCTTCTTCTAAAACCTCTTTATCATGTTCTATATATTTTTCAATTGCATTTAATATTGTTTCCTTATCAGCAAACCTTCCTGACATACCTGCCATTTCTGGATAATAATAAAATGTTGCTCTTTCTTTTTTATTAGATACTCCATAGTTCATGACACGCCCTTTTATTTGGCGATGCTCAAAATTTTTCTTTAAAGCTGAAAAAATCTGTGGAATAGGTTCGAATGCAATAATGGTTGCGCTAGGTTGTCTTTGATTTACATCTATACTAAATGTGCCGATATTTGCTCCTATATCCAGAACTAAACCATTTTCGGGTATCGATATACCATGTTTAAAATAGATACCGTCCTCTATTATCTCTTGATATAACATTGCCAATTGCCTGTCAGATTGATGATATACAGTACTACCATCTGTAAAATGAAATGGTCTTGCTTGTTTTTCGACAGGAAGATCTTCATAATCTCCATAAACAATATCTTCTTTTACTACATATGCCGACAGGGATACCTCATGGTCTTTTACGATTGGTACTACTTTACAATCGTTTACACCAGAAACTTCAGAGATTGTTTTTTCTATATCTTCAAGTTCTACACGATAACCATTTACCTTGATTTGATTATCTTTTCTGCCAATGTACTCAAAAGTACCATTTGCAGTTAGTTTCATTAAATCACCTGTTTTATAAAATCTATTGTTACCATAATAAGAATGTTTTATGTCCTTAAAATTTTTATCAGTAAGTTCTGGATTATTATAGTACCCCTTTGCTACACCTAATCCCCCTATAAAAAGTTCTCCTACTACTCCTATTGGCACTTGTTGTTCATCCCCATTAAGCAGCAATAAATCTGTATTAATTATCGGGGTACCAATATTGATATCTTTACTATTAATCTCCCTCCAAGCAGACCAAACTGTTGTTTCGGTAGGACCATACATATTATATAGCTTACAATTAGAATTGATAATGGTACTTAGCCCTTTTATTACATCTTTATGTATTGCTTCTCCTCCTATAAACCAATGTTGAACCGATGATAATTCTTTATTTTGAGTCTGATTGTAAAGATCTACTACAAGTTTTGACTGAGACGGTGTCATTTGTACATGAGTAATCTTATGATCGTTAATCAGGTCTAATTCTGTTTTTTGATTATCTGTATTCAATACTCTATTAAGACTTATATATGAGCGGTATATATTTTTAGTTTCAACAATCTTTTTAAGTCCAGACAATACTTTTTCACTTTCCACTCCAAAATCTACCAAACATGCTACTTCTGTAACTCCAATATTTTGAATATTAAACAACATTTTCTGACAAGATTCAGGAGAGCCAAACAGTGTGTTTTCCTTACTAAATTTTTGATACGCCATCTCAATAAGCTCTTCACTCTGTGTGTTTACATCCAGTCCTAGCTCTTGAGCCATTGGCTCCATTAATTTTATAGAAGATCCTAAATACTCTTTAAAAGGCTTCTTGCTAATTCCTAAGGCAACATTCTCTGATGAATCGATATACGTATGAAGCATCAAGGAAACTTTCTTTTCTTCAACATTAAACCCGTTATCTATTAATGCTTTATGATAAACTTTAATATTCTCTTCTAACTTTTCTTGAGATTGCCCAAGCATATGGGTAAGAATATTTGCTCCAATCTCTCCTGCATATCTAAAGGTTTCTGGATTACCTGCAGCTGTAATCCATATTGGTAATTCTTTTTGAATCGGAATCGGTCGAATTTTAATCGTAAAATCTTTATCTGCTCCATTTTTTCTTACCACTGGTTCCCCTTTCCAAAGATCTTTTAGTTCCGAAACCCTGTCTCTCATTTCCTGATGACGATTATTATAATTCGAATTTGAAATAACAAAATCATTTGGATGCCACCCTGAAGCAATACTTATACCTACTCTTCCATTACTTAAATTATCTACTATCGACCATTCTTCTGCAATACTAATTGAATCATGTAAAGGCAAAACAACGCTACCTGCCCTAATACTTATATTTTGAGTTAAAACAGACAATGCTGAGCCTAATACAGAAGGACTTGCATATGCGCCTCCAAACTCTCCAAAATGACGTTCAGGTGTCCATATAGCCGTGAAATCGTTTTTATCTGCAAATTTTGCTGTTTCTAATAGCAGATCATACTTCTGATCATCATTTTTGTCTGCTCCAAAAAACATGACACTGAAATCAATTTCTTTAGTTAGGCTTAATCGATCTGGTGGTAGTAACTTAAATGGATTTGATTGTTGAAGTACTATAGTCTGTCCTCTTGAAATTGTCCAAATAAGTTCTAAAACAGAAATATCAAAATTTACACTAGTTTGTGCAAGCCATTTTTGTTTAGTTTTACTACCAAACGAAACATCTAATCCTTTTAAAAGGTTACTTAAATTTTTATGAGTTACTTCAATTCCTTTAGGTTTTCCTGTTGTACCTGATGTAAAAATGATGTATGCTACATCACTATCTTTATAATCTGATATTGTTTTTTTATTTTCTTTTTGAAATTTGAGCTGATCAAGATAGACGAAATCCTCATTAGATCCCTCTTTTAAATACAGTTCTCTTAATGGTTTTAACGTTACAATACATTTTAGTTGGGCATCATTTATAATTTGATTTCTTCTTTCTGAAGGATAAACGGGATCAAGAGGTATGTATACTGCCCCAACTCTAAAGCAAGCAAAAATTGCAGCTACCATTTCAGTATTTCGTAATAAACATATACCTACATTATCACCGTTTTGAACTCCTTGATTCAATAAAAACTGAGCAATCGAATCTACTTTTTCTCCTAATTGTTTATAACTATAAGAAACATCGTTACAAATAACGGCTGTTTGATTTGGTATATTTTTAATCTGATGATTAAATGATTCAACGGCACAATCACTATTACTGATTTCTACTACTTCTCCTTGTAAATGTTTGTAAATTTCATTTTCTTCCCTTTCATTGGTCATATTTACTTTAAAAATATTTTCGTCTAAATGATCTAATAAAGAGGTTAGTAATGTTTCGAAATGCTCAGCCATACGAATTATGGTATCTTCTTTAAATAGATCTGTATTGTATTCCCAAGACAGACAGAGCCCTTCAGGATTTTCTGTTATGTTTAAGCTAAGATCATATTTAGCGCTATTTCCTTTTCCATAATTAGCAGGTTCCATAACCACACCTGGCAAAGAAAATTTTCCTTGTTGATTATTCTGGAGTGTTAATAAAATTTGAAATAGCGGATTATGACTTAAATTCCTTTTTGCTTCTAAGGCTTCTACTAATTTTTCAAAAGGCATTTGTTGATGTTCATAAGCCTCTTCAAGCATTTTCTTACTTTGTCTTAGTAATTCTCTAAAACTAGGTTTTTGCGACAAATCGCTTCTTAAAACTAAAAGATTCATAAAAAAGCCAACTAAATCTGATGTTTCAGCTTTTTCTCGGTTTGCGATAGGGGTTCCTAATACTATATCTGTTTCATTACTATACCTTGCTAGCAAACTACTAAATGCAGCATGTATCCCCATAAACAAGGAGGCTGCCTCTAATTTGCATAAATCATATAAAGATTTAAGCACATTTTTATCTATATAAGAATTATAAGTATCTCCATTAAAACTTTGCATAATAGGCCTAGATTTATCTAATGGTAGACTGTGTAATACTGGTAAATCAGAAAGTTGATTTTTCCAATAATTTGTCTGCTCCTCTAATACCTTGCCTTTTAACCATTGTCTTTGCCAATATGCATAGTCAGAATATTGTATCTTTAATTCAGGTAAAGGGTTCGTCTCGCCATTAATATAACTAGTATATAAAGTATTAAATTCATTAACTAAAATTCCCATTGACCAACCATCAGATGCTATATGATGCATCGTAACAGTTAAAATATGTTCTTCTTGATTTAGTTTTAAGAGTCGGACACTCAGTAACAAATCTTTGGTTAGATCAAACACCCTACATGCTTCTTCTTCTATTTTTTGTATAATATTCGATTCATAATTCTCTAAAGATGTATCTAATTTTTCTGCAATAATATTGAAATCGGTTATGGTTTGAGTTTTTTGAATAGGCTCTCCTGACTGATCTACCAAAAAATAAGTGCGTAAACTTTCATGCCTTTGTAGAATAGTCAAAAAAGTTTTATCTAATGCTTTATAATCAACTTTACCTTTTAATTTAAAAGCAGAGTTTAAGTTATAATGATTACTCCCATTATTGATTTTATCCAATAACCATAAGCTTTGTTGAGAAAATGAAAGGGGCTTAGGAGTGCTTTTATTTACTTTCTGTACTACAGGAATTTCTTGTATTTGATTTTCAATTAAAGAAATAATATCTACTTTATTGTCTTTCAAAAACTTCTTATCCTTATCATTTAAAGATTTTAGATCTCCTTTTATCAATAACTTATCTTGAGAAACCTCAAAACGTATCCCTTCTAGGATTAATTCAGTTAATTTTTGCTTAATGCTTAGATTTCCCATATTTCTGAATTCTTGTCGGTTTTAATTTGTTCTGTTTGATTTCCTGATACTCCATTTTTAAATACTACCTCATCTTCTACTACCTTAGCTAACTCTTGTATATTTTGTGAGGCGAAGACACTTTTTATTTGTAGTTTAATCTCAAATACCTCATTTATTTCATATAGCATGCGAGTTATGTATAAAGAATGACCTCCCAATTCAAAAAAATTGTCTAGAATCCCTATAGAAGAAACCCCCAATACGTTTTCCCAAATCACTACTAATTCTTTTTCAATTTGAGTTTTTGGAGCTGTATATTTGGCTTTTACTAATGCTTCATCTGTTACACTTGGTAATTTCTTTTTATCGATCTTCCCATTTGAAGTAAGTGGAATATGATCCACCACTACTATATAAGAAGGTATCATATATTCTGGTAATTGCTGACCGAGTTGTTTCCGTAAAAGTTGTTTATCAACTTCGTCTGCAGCTGTAATGAATGCTACAATTGCTTTTTCATCTTTCCTATCCAAAACATCTATATAAGCTTGATGAATATTACTCTGAGATAAAAGAGCATTCCTTATTTCGGTGAGTTCTATTCTATATCCTCTAATTTTTACTTGATCATCGTTTCTACCCAAATAGGTTATAATTCCTTTATCATTTTTATACCCCAAATCTCCTGTTTTATATAAACGATCTTCTTTTTGAAATGGATTGACTATAAAACGTTCCTTGGTTAATTCTGGTAGTTTCACGTATCCTTTTGCTAAATTATCACCTCCTATATAAATCTCTCCAATAACTTTTTCTGGTACGGGTTGAAGACTTGCATCTAATATATATATAGTCGTATTCGCTATAGGTTTCCCTATAGGAACATATTTAATTATACCATTTTCTTCTACAGATAATGTATGACTAGTTACCACGTGTGTTTCTGAGGGCCCGTAGTGATTATGAAGTTTTACTTCTGAAGAACTTAACAAAAAACTTTCCAAAGCTTTGTCTATTGTAAGCTGTTCTCCAGATGAAATAATATGTTTTAATTGGTGCTTTTTATAAAACTCTTTATCTACATACTTAAAAAAATTTGATAATGCAGAAAAAGGGAAAGAAAGTACTTCTAGTTTATTTTCTACAATATACTGGGAGAGTTTTAAAAAATCAATTTTCATTGATTCAGGAGTAATATACAACGTTCCTCCGCTACTAAGCACAAACCAGCAATCCTGTAAAGACACATCAAAACTAAATGAAGTGTATTGTAAATGCTTTAATCCAGTCATTATATGAGCATCATACATATTCCATTGAATAAGATTACTTAGCATTTTATGAGTTTGAACTACTCCTTTAGGATTACCCGTAGACCCAGATGTGTAGATAATAAAAGCGGGATCATCTAATAAATTTATTATTGCCGGATTTTTAGAATCCCATTCAGAAAAATTAAAAGTATCTAAATGAGTAACTTTTGCAGAACCTATAAAAGATGTTTCGCATACATCAGTAGTCGAAATAACAGTCATTATTTCGGCATCGTTTATTATATATTGTTTGCGATCTTCTTGGTATTTTGCATCTATTGGAACATAACAAGCTCCCGATTTTATAACCCCCAACATTGTCATCACATTAAAATGTGAGCGTTCCAACAGTACGCCTACATTTTTTGTCGTTATTTTGGAGTGTTGCTTTTTTAAATAGAAAGCTATTTGATTTACAGATTCGTTTAATTCTTGGTATGTTAAGAATTTATTATTGTAGCAAACTGCAATCGCTTCAGGAGTTTTTTCTACTTGTTTTTCAAATAATGAAATTACCGTTTGAGATTGATATTTTTCAAGGTCTATTTCAGCGTTACATATTCCTTCTTTCGATAGATAATTAATAGTAGCTATTTTTTTTTCTGGTTCTAGCAGTAATAATTCGACCATTTTTTTGTAGTTCTCTATAAATTGTCTGATTATAGATTCTTCATACAAATCGCTATTATATTCTATCTTAAAAGAAATATTTGTCCCAACCTCTTCTATATAGAATAAAAGGTCAAATTTGCTGGTCGTATTTTTTTCTATTACAATTTTATTTATCTCTGCTTCCGTTATTTCATTTATTACTTCTGTCTTGTCATCTGGTAATACTACTAGCATTGTATCAAAAAGAGGGTTCCTAGAAGGATCTTTTTTTATTTTTAGATTTTTAACTATCTCTTCAAAAGGATATTGCTGGTTATTATATGCTTCTAAAACTGATTGTTTTACTTTGGCAAAAAAGCTGTGAAATGTATCTGTTTTTTCCAGTTTATTTCTTATTGCCAATGTATTGGTATAGAATCCTATTTGATTTTTCAAATCTGCATGTTCTCGGGCAGCAAATGGGCTACCAATAACTATATCATCGGTACCAGTATATCTACTAAGCATTATATAGAGCGTACTTAACATCACCATATATAAAGACCCTTCTTTTTGATGCTGATAAGTATGAATCAACTCTGCTTGCTTTTTTCCAAAATATGTTTTTAAGGTTTGCCCATTATACGTTTTGACAGGAAATCGTGTGCTTTTTAATGGAAATTCAAGCGCGGGTACTTCATCAGTAAATTGGTTTAACCAGTATTCTTTCTGTTTTATTAAAAACTCACCTTGCAAACTCTTCAAATACCAAGAAGTATAATCTTTATACTGAATTCTTAATTCTGGTAATTCTGGTTTTTTTTTAGTATTTAAACTTTGATATACCGAAAGGATTTCTTTTTTTAAGATAGGAAGAGACCATGCATCGCAAATAATATGATGAAGATTGCAAATGAAAATATATGACTGCTTTTTATATTGTAATACACTTACCCTTATTAAAGGTCCTTGCTCTAAATCGAAAGGAATGTTTGCCTGTGTTCTTATATATTCTTTGGCTAGATTTTCACCTTCAGGATTCTCACTAAAATCCTTATAATCAATTTTATAATCTAATTCCAGTTGTGACAATATATATTGTCTTAATTCTTTTTGGGTATCTAACTTAAATACAGTTCGTAATATTTCATGCCTATCAATAATGTATTGTATTGCTTTTTCTAAAATAGCAATATCATAATCGCCTTTCAAATACATTTCGAAAGGCATATTATATGCAACAGAAGCCTTTTCAGATTGGGATTCTAACCATATTCTAAGTTGTGCGTTGGATACAGGGTATGAATCTAAACTTTCTACTTTTGGAATTTCCTTATATATGTTTTTAATAGAAATTAATGACAAATAATCCATTACTTCTTGTTTTTGCGCTTTCAACTTTTCAAGAAGTCTCGTGTCAATTTTTTCTTTTAATGAGATAATTTCTAATTGGTTATCAACCAATTTTACAACCACCTCATTTTCTCTTAATTCTTTTATTAAAGAAGCTATATCCATTATTTTATATGATGATTTTTTGAGTTGATTGATCATAATCTACTTCTTGAAACCATTTGGCATTTTCAATACTAATCGCCAGATTTTGAATTGTAGGGTGTGTAAATAATTCTTGAATATTTATGGATACACCAAATTCTTTATGTATTATTGATAATATCTGAGTAGCTTTTAAGCTATGCCCACCTAATTCAAAAAAATCACTTGTAATCCCTATTTTTGATACCCCTAATACTTCTTCCCAGATAGTAACTAATTGTTTTTCTATATCATTTTCTGGTGCTAGGTAGTTTGTTATATTAATTTTAGTGACCTCTAATGCTAATAACTGATTTTTATCTATTTTACCATTGGGAGTTAATGGTATGGAATCTACAATCAAATAATGAGTAGGGATCATATAACCAGGAAGTTTTTTTGATAAGTAATGACGTACCTGTTTAATCTCTATGTCTTTTCCTGTAAGGTAAGCCACAACATATTTTTCTCCTAATAGTTCTTTTATCAGAACTACTGCATGATTTATACTACTTTCTTCTTGTAAAACATGCTCTATTTCTTCTAGTTCTATACGATAACCTCTTACTTTTACCTGATTATCCTTTCTGCCTAAAAACTCTATAGTACCATCTGGTAGCCATCTTGCTAAATCTCCTGTATCATAAATTCGTTCATTTTTCAAAAAAGGACTTTCTAAAAATTTTTCTGACGTTAACTTATCGTGATTTAGATAACCACTGGCCAATCCATCTCCAGAAACATAAAGTTTACCCGCAACTCCTATTGGTAATAATTGCATACATTCTCCCAAAATATAAGTTTGAGTATTTGTTATTGGTTTTCCTATCGGAATTGACCTATACGTCTTCGTATTTGATAATTTATAACATGTACTATATGTAGTGTCTTCCGATGGTCCATAAAGATTTCTAATCTCTGCATTATATGCTAAGAGCTTTTGAGCAATATCCACAGGAAAAGCCTCTCCTGCTAAATTAATTGCACTTACATTAGTTAAATCATACTCTTGGTCTAATACATTTCTAATACTAGATGGAACCGTGTTTAGTAATACCTTAGTATCTTTTTTTAAGTGCTTACCTATTTCTAATGCGCTATCAAGCAATTTTATTTTCTTACTTACAGATAGTGTATAAAATAATTCGAAAATAGAGAGATCAAAACAATGTGATGTCGAAGCATAAACTACATTGAAATCAGTATTTTTAAATTCCTCCTTTGCCCAATTAATTAAAGCAACGGCATTCTGATGTCTAATCATAACCCCTTTGGGACTCCCTGTAGTTCCTGAAGTGTAAATAACATATGCCAGATCGCCCGGTTTTATAGTACGATCTATGTTTTCTTTGGCGTATTTTTTTCGATTTTGTTGGAAATGGATTAACTCATCCTCATCAATTACTAATTTACAATTACTATCTTTTTCTATATAATTAATTCTGTCCTGAGGATAATTTATATCTATTGGAACATAAGCTGCTCCTAATTTGAGTACTGCTAATAAAGTAATTAACAATTTTTCACTCCTTGCTATCTTGACTCCAACAAAATCGTTTTCGGTTATGCCTGCTTTTTTTCTTAAGTAATGAGCTAACTGATTGGATTTTTCGTTAAGCATACTATATGTTAACAATTCACCTTCATACTCAATAGCAATATCATCTGGTGTCTTTACAACCTGTTCTTCAAATAAATCTACTATTGTCTTGTCTGTATCATAAACAATCTTTGTACTATTAAATTCTGATAAAATAATTTGTTTTTCATCTATTGTAAGTAATCCTATTGCTTTTAATGGTATGGAAGGTGAAGATAGTATCTGTAAAAAAACTTGTTCTAAATGTGAGAAAACACCTTCTACAAAAGGTTTTTCATAAATATCTGTATTATATGAAATACTTAATGATAGATTTTCTTCTTTCTCTATAAAAGCAAAAGACAAATCAAATTGAGAAGACTCCGAACCTAGATTAAACTCCTTTATAGCCAGTCCTTCTATCGATTTTTTATGCTGAAAACCAGATAATTGTTGTTGATTTTGCAACACTACCATTACATCAAACAATGGTGATCTAGAAGTGTCCCTATTTAAATTAAGTTGCTCTACAAGTAAATCAAAAGGATAATCCTGGTATGAGTATGCATCTAATAAATGTTGTTTTTCTTTCTGGAGTACATTCAAAAAGCTGTCCTTTTCATCAAATTGTGTTCGGATTGCTAATGTATTAAGATATAATCCTATCTGAGATTCTAAATCGGGATGTTCTCTACCCGCAATAGGTGTACCAACAATAATATCTTTTTGATTACTGTATCTATAAAGTAACGTTTTTACCCCAGACATCAAAGTCATAAATAATGTAGCTTGATGTATTTGTGAAAAATGTTTCAATCTCGACAAAACTTTTTCTGAGTAATTATAAGTCAACACATTACCTGAATACGTTTTTATCAACGGTCGTTTTTTAAAACTTGGCAACTCCAATACTGGTAATTCTCCTTGAAAAACATCTAACCAATATTCTTTTGACTCCTTTTGTGAACTTATAGTATTTGTTCTTGACAACCAAACTGCATAATCTTTAAACTGTATGGATAGATCTGGTAATTTCAAAACTTGCTCTGATTGTAACAACCTGTATCCCTCTAGAATTTCTGAAGTTAAAATCTCTATTGACCACCCATCACTTATAATATGATGCATCGATAAGAAAAATACATAATGATTATTTCCTCTTTTTAATAATGACGCTTTTAATAAAGGTGCTTTGGATAAATCGTAAGGAATATTTTGTTCTTCTTTTATATACTCCTCGATAGACTTATCTGGCGATATTGATTCAGAAAAATCTTTTATGGATAAGTTAAGATCCAAATCTACTGTAGGAACAATATACTGATGTAAAACGCCATTATCATTGTTTTTAAAACAGGTACGTAATATTTCATGACGATCAATCACATAGTTAAAAGCTCTGACAAAATGGTTAACATTAATACCCCCTTCTAAAGCCACTGCACCTGTTATATGATATGCTTGAGTACCTTCTTTAAATTGGCTTAAAAACCATAACCTTTGTTGTGAAGGCGTGGTAGGGTAAAAATCGGATTCTTCTGCACAATCTATAGATAAAAATTCTTGGTCTTTTAATGTGTTACATAATTTTTCTATAGTCGAATTATTATAGAATAAGGAATACGAAATATTCTTACCCATATTTTTATAGATACGATTAATAATTTGAGAAATCATTAAACTATGCCCTCCTAATTCAAAGAAATTATCTGTAACACCAATCTGTTCTAGATGTAAAACATCTTGCCATATCGATGCAATCTCTTTTTCTGTTGTTGTTCTGGGAGCTATATATTCATGTTTCAGGATATTCTCTCCTGTAGTCTCTGGTAAATTATTTTTATCAACTTTTCCATTTGGAGTTAATGGAATTGCATCTAATAGTACATAGTAATTTGGCAGCATATACCCTGGAAGATCTCTACTGAGCTTCACTTTTAATTCTTTCTTATCCAAATCTGATTCTGAAACAATATAGGCAACTAGCGCTAAACCTATCTCTTGTTTCTTAACCACAACTACAGCTTGACGTATTCCTGACTGTGATAATAAAACATTCTCGATCTCTCCTAACTCAATTCGATATCCTCTTATTTTTACCTGATCATCTATTCTCCCTACAAATTCGATTAATCCATCAAGTGTCCATCTTGCCAAATCACCCGTTCTATACAATCGTTTTCCAGGTTGAAAGGGGTGGGGAACAAATTTTCTTGTAGTTAAATCTTCTCTATTTAGATAGCCTCTTGCCAAACCATCACCTCCTAAATAAATTTCTCCTATTACTCCTATCGAAACTAGTCTGCGATTATTATCTAAAATATAACAAGTACTATTAGATATTCCTTTCCCAATAGGGATCGTTTGTATATTTTCAGGAATATTGTTTACAGGATAATAGGTAGAATATGTTGTATTTTCTGTTGGCCCATATACATGATGAAGTTTAACATTAGGATATAACTCCTTAAATCGTCTTACGTGTCTTACAGATACTTGTTCTCCTCCAAACAATACATATTTTAAACTTTTAATTGATTCTAATTCTGATTCAACAATAGTATTAAATAAAGCGGTTGTAATAAAAAAACTAGTTATACTTTGCTTTATCAATAAATCCTCAAATTCATTGAAATCTAAGAAGATATTTTTTGAAGATATAACCATAGTTGCTCCATGCAAAAGAGGCATGAAAACATCGAACGTAGAACCATCAAAAGAAAAACTGGATAGTCCTAAAACTTTATCCTCATCGTTAATTTTAATGTAATTAGTGTTTTTCACTAACCTTACTACGGGTTGATGCTCTATTAAAATTCCTTTAGGTTTTCCAGTTGATCCAGAAGTGTAAATCACATAGGCCAAATTATTTGGCTTAATACATACTTCATGAAGAATATTTGTGTTATTTTGTGCTTTATTAAAAGCTTCAAGCAAAGTTTTATCAATGGTTAACCTACAATCACAATCTTTTTCAACATATTCAATTCGTGATTGTGGGTAATCTGGATCTATTGGTACATATGCTCCTCCTGTTTTCAAAACCGCTAATAAAGCTATAACAGATAACTCACTACGATCTAATTTTATACCTATCAGATCTTCTGTTTCTATTTTATAATTAGATAATAAATAATTAGCCAAACGATTTGACTCTTCATCTAGTTTTTTATATGTAAGTTTTTTATCTTCAAAAATTAAAGCTACTGCATCTGGAGTTTTTTTTGCCTGATCTTTAAATAAATCAACTATGGTTTTATCTTTTGGATATTCTGCATCATTGCCATTAAAATTTACTAATATTTCTTGTTTTTCTTCAGTGGTTAATAAATCAATATCTTTTATTTGAATATTCGGAAAAACTAATACTTGTTTAAATATGTTTTCTAAATGAGAAAAGATAGATTCTATAAAAGATTCTTCATAAATATCTGTATTGTAACATATCTCTAATGCTAAATCTTCGTTTTTTTCAATAAAGGTAAAGGACAAATCAAACTGAGAAGTTTCTTGTTTTATTTTAAACTCCTCTATCGCAATACCTGTGAGTTCTTTTCTGTTTCTAAAACTAGATAATTGTTTTTGATTATGTAATACTATCATCACATCAAAAAGTGGTGATCTTGAAGTATTTCTTTTTAAATTAAGCTGATTTACTAGCTGATCAAAAGGATATTCCTGATAGGAATATCCTGCTAACAATTGTTGTTTTTCTTTTTTAAGTGCATCTAAAAAACTATCCAGTTCTGTTAATTGTGTTCGTATTGCTAATGTATTTAAATACAATCCTATTTGGGACTCTAAGTCTGGGTGTTCTCTACCAGCTATTGGTGTACCAATGATAATATCTTTTTGATTACTATATTTAGATAGTAAGATCTTTGTAGATGCCATCAAAGTCATAAATAATGTTGCTTGATTTTTTTGTGAAAAATCTTTTAATTGCAACAAAACTTCTTTTGAATATCGATAATTTAAAACTTTACCAGAATATGTTTTAATCAACGGGCGATTTATAAAACCTGGCAACTCTAAAACTGGAAGTTCTCCTTCAAAAACATTTAACCAATATTCTTTTGATTTCTTTTGCGAGCTTATCGTATTCGTCTCTGCTAACCAAACCGCATAATCCTTGAATTGTATTGGTAAGTCTGGTAATTTTAAAGCTTTCCCTAACTGCAACTGTCTATATCCTTGGATAACCTCTGAAGTAAAAATTTCTATTGACCAACCATCACTAATAATATGATGCATTGATAAGAAAAATACAAAACTGTTATTCCCCTTTTTTAAAAGTGAAGCTCTTAATAAAGGAGCTTTGCTCAAATCATATTTTTTAGTTTGTTCATCCTTTATATACTCTTCTATCGATTGATCGGATAATGGCAATTCTGAAAAATCCTTTACATACAAATTAAATTCCAGATTCGATGTCGGAACTATATATTGTTTTAAAGTTCCTTCTTCATTGTTTTTAAAATAAGTACGCAGTATTTCGTGCCGATCAATTATGTGTTTGAATGCTTTTTCAAAATCCCCTACATCTATGTTACCATCTAAAGTTACAGCACCTGTTATACAATATGCTTGACTACCTTCTTTAAATTGACTTAAAAACCACAATCTTTGTTGAGAAGGGGTTACTGGATAGTAATCTGATTCAGGTGCCTTATTTATAGATGAAAAATTCTGATTTTTTAATACATCTCGCAATTTTTTAATGGTAGGATCAGTGTAGAACACCTTGAAGGGAACACTTTTATCCATTTCCTTTTGGATACGATTAATGATTTGTGAAATCATCAAACTATGGCCTCCCAATTCAAAAAAGTGATCTTCAATACCAATATTGTCAATACCCAATACTTCTTCCCATATTCTTACCAATTCTTCCTCTTCTCTATCTCTTGGTACTACATAATCCTTTTTAACAGCATTAGTAAAAGTAATTTCTGGCAAAGCTTTTTTATTCACTTTTCCATTGGGAGTGAGTGGAACAGAATCTATCACAATAAAATAATTGGGAATCATATATGATGGCAGTTGCTTACTTAAATGAGTTCTTAATTGAGATGTATCGACAACACTATTTTCTACATAATAACCAATTAAAACATCTTCTTTCTTAACTGTTTTAATAGCCACAACAGCTTGCAAAATATCCTCAGAAAACGCTGATATAGAATTTTCTATTTCTCCTAATTCTATACGATACCCTCTCAATTTTACCTGATGATCTTTTCTCCCTAAGAATTCAATATTTCCATCTGGTAACCATCTTGCTAGATCCCCAGTATCATACATCCGTTCTCCTTGGCAATAAGGGTTTTCAATAAAACTTTCAGCCGTAAGTTCTGGACGATTCAAATAACCTTGTGCAACTCCAGTTCCAGAAACATATAATTTACCTATTGCTCCTGGCGGTAATAACTGCATATGTTCATCTAAAATATAAACTTGAGTATTTGTAATAGGCTTACCTATAGGAATTGATGTATATACTTTTGTAGTTGACAGTTTATAGCATGTACTGTAAGTAGTATCCTCAGATGGTCCATATAGATTTCTAACCTCAGCTTTTGTAGTTAAAAGCTTTTGCGCAATATCAACTGGAAAAGGCTCTCCCGCCAAATTCACAGCACTTACATTTGATAAATCATACCCTTCTTCTAATACGTTTCGAATACTTGAAGGAACCGTATTTAGTAATACCTGTGTATCATTTTCTAAATATTTACCTATTTCGAGTGCGTTATCTAGTAATTTTATTTTCTTCCCTACAGATAACGTATAAAATAACTCAAAAACAGAGAGATCAAAACAATGAGAAGTAGCAGCATATACTACCTCATGAATAGTGTTTTTAAATTCCTCCTTTGCCCAATTAATCAAAGCAACTGCATTCTGATGAGTAATCATTACTCCTTTAGGGTTTCCTGTAGTCCCTGAAGTATAAATGATGTATGCTAAATCGCTTGGTTTTAGGTCATATTGAATACTTTCTTTTGGATAATTTGCTTGAGCTTTTTCAAAGTTATTTAGTTCTTTCTCATCAATAACTAATTTGCAATCACTATCGTTTTCTATAAAAGCAATTCTTTCTTCTGGATAATTGACATCTATAGGTACATAAGTCGCTCCAGTTTTAAGAACTGCTAGTAATGAAATTAATAATTTTTCGCTCCTAGTCAGTTTTACACCAACAAAATCACCTGGGGATACTGCAGCATTTTCTAATAGATAATGAGCTAATTGATTAGATTGATCATTAAGTTCGGCATAAGTTAATTGTTTCCCTTCATACTCGATAGCAATATTATTTGGAATATTGGCAACTTGTGATTGAAAGAATGAAATAATTGTATCAGATAAAAAATCGGAATTTTCTGAAGTATTCAAAGCTGATAGAAGCTTTCCTTTTTCTTCTATGGATACGATTTCGATTTGAGAAGTCTGCTTTCCTATGATTTCTTCTAATTCTTTAACCCAAATACTAAATCTATTTAGGAAATGACTTGCAAGCTCCTTCTTTACAAAATTTTCTGAAAAAAGTATAGAAATTCTAATATCCTTATTTTCTTGCTTAGTCACGTTCAATGAAAATGAAGAAGAATAATTTTTAATCCCATTATAAGAAAATCCGTAAGGCGTATGTTTTCTAAATTCTTTTTCTTGAAACATATCTAAATCATAATCTTTATGCTTGTATACATCCTGAACTTCCTCCTTAACTTCTTGAAGAAACTGTTTAAATACTTTATTGTTTATAGAAGAAAAACTATATAATAATGAAATATCTTCACTAGGGATCAAATCATTTGAGAAGATCATATCACATTCCCCAAAATAACGTTGTAAAAGCGCGTTGAAAATGGTTAAAAAAATTGTGAATTCGGCAATATGATTATCTGAGGTTAGTTTATAAAAATAGGATAAACTTTCATTTTTAATTAAAATACTATTTGTTGATGAATTGGAAATCATCAAAGTATTTTTAGAGAAATTTTTTATTTTTTTGCGCCAATAATTAGCAATTATTTTCTTTTGTATCATATTATTATTTTTTCACCGATCCCTAAAATCTACTAACACAAATATTAAATCATCCATCCTCATTATTGATAAGACAAAAATTAAAATGGATAAGGACTAATTTTAATTTAAATTCATAATTAGGAATAATGAGGTTTTATGACTATGCATTCTTTTATTTTGCTTAATCTAGAAGTGCAAAACCTCATTCCATTTATAAAATGGTAATTTCAAATAAATTATAGTTGGCTAAAACTTACTTGCTGAACCATTTACAGCATTTTTTGATATAATGAGCTATCTAATATTTAAATTAACCGAAGTAATCAAATAAGCGAAAATCAAAATATTAAAAAGAGAGTATTTATGAGTTTAAAATACTCTTCTCAAACAAATAATATAATTTTAATTGTAAAATTATTAGATATTTGACCGATCATCGACTACACTCAAATATGATTTGAGAACTTCTAATTAAGCTAAAAGAAAATAAAATAAGAAATGAGGTTACTTATACGGTAGCTGAAATAATAGAAAGATGGTTAGAAGGCACGGTGGCTATCAAAGTTTGCTTTAGCGATTCTATTCTAACTATAATCTTATTAAGATTATTGATTTTTAAAATCTCACAGTCTAAACCACTTAGTTGACCAAATTCTATTTTTCTAATCTCACCTTCTTTAAGGTTATAGTTCTCAACATCTGATAATCCTTTAATATTGATGAATTTTTTAATATTTTGAATCTCCCTTTCCCTAACTCTAGCATACTCTTTTCCAAATCGAATAAATGCACATGAACCTTCTATAGTAAGAACTTTATTAAAATCCTTAGCAGAATTAATTTTAACTATAATGTAAGATGGAAATAAAGGTTTAAAAATTATTTTTTTTCTGTCACTCCACTTACGAATCGTTTTTATAGTTGGGAAAAAAGATTCAAAATTATTTTCAATTAAAATATCATGTATTTTTTTTTCATGACATGATCGTACATATAGAACATACCAGCCAGTTTTAATTTTTATTGGCATAATTTAATGAAATCTTGATTTATATTAAATAGGTTTAATAAAATTAATATTTGAGATGTAGTGTGTAATTGACATGGCTACGCCATTGCAACTCACATAAATCTTTTGAAAATAAAGATTTTAGAATTAATTTTTTTTCTATTTAAAATTCATACTCTCTTAAAACAAACTGAACCTCAGACTGATTAAGAAAATTCAAAGTTTTAAATAATTGAATCATTTAAGTTTAAACTAATTGGGGTAGTAATTAGAAAGAAGTAATATTAAAAACTTGATTCGTCAAACATAAGTTCATTAACAAATATAGAAAAAGAATTAGTTTAAATTAATATGGAAAAACCACAATAATACTACATGTAAAATGTAAAAATCAATTAATTATCTTAAATACAATGCGTTATATTCATAAAATTAACATTAACTTAATTATCTTAACAGTTAATTTAATAAGATAACGATAAGGTGTTTCTAAAAATCTATATAGATCGAAGTAAAAATATAATCGTGAATAAAATAGCTAAGAATTGACCTCTTCTCATATTTATGCATTGGTCATAACTAGAGGGTCTGAGTTTTTTTCATTTATTTTGATGTACTCATTGGGGGACATGTCCCCCAATGAGCTGTGTGATATAAAACCGTTATAATCTGTTTTCCAAATATCGAACTTTTCCTGTGCATCTCCTAAAGAAAAGAACCAATTTGCATTTAGGCATTCATCCCTAAAGCTACCATTGAAACTTTCGATAAACGGGTTATCAGTAGGTTTATCTGGTCTTGAAAAGTCAAGCTCCACATTGTTCTGATAAGCCCATATGTCCAAAACTTTACTTATGAACTCACTTCCATTATCAACTTTGATGCGTTTAGGTAGCACTTCGTTTCCAAAAGTGATAGTCTCCATCACTTGAACAACATCACTCCCTTTCCTTTAAGCGATCTTCCTGCATGAATAGCTAAGCACTTGCGACTATATAATTATCTACTACAGTTAAAGCCCTAAAATGACTACCGTTATATAGCTGATCACAAACGAAATCCATACTCTAGCATTCGTTTAAATAAGAGGTCTTACCCTCGCTAGGTTGTATATGGGAAGCTGATCGATTTTGTCTGGGTCGTTTATTCTGGAGTATCTAGTTTTGTTGTGACAATTTTTAAAAGCTTTTTACTTTTATCAAATGAAAAAAAGGAGTTTCTATTTAGAATTTAAACGAACCATTGTAGAACTTGTACTATCAGGTAAGCGTGTAAGTGAAATTTGTAAAGAATATAATCTTGGTAAAAATTTAGTTAATCGCTCAAGATGAGAGTTCAAAAAGGATTCTGGAATACTAAAAGCCACCGATGAAGATTCAGAAGAGAAACAAGAGATGCTAATTTACCTAAAGAGTTTAGAAAAATTACTATGGAGCGGGAATATCTTAATAAAGGCAGTAAGCATCTTCTTCAAGAGCGACCGGTAAGGTATCAGTTTATTACTGACTGCAAAAAAAAATATCCTGTCGAGAAGTTGTGTAAGTGTATGGAAGTAAGTAAGAATTCATGTTATCATTGATTAAAAAACAAAAAACCTCTTTGGTTTACCTTAAAAAGCGTATTATTTTGTTATTTGACCAAAATAGATAAATCTATGGTAGTAAACGTATAAAAAAGGCTCTGGTACGTAACGAATTGTATTATTCAGTATCTTATATTGCTTTGCTTATGAAATAATTAGGATTATAAAGCGTACTCAAGAAGAAGTTTGTAGTTGCTACGGATTCCAAACATAATTTAACCGTTGTAGACAACAAACTTGATAGAAAATTTACCTCTTTAATATTATGAGAGAAATGGGTCTCGGACATAACGGATCATTCCTAAAAGTTGTGGGCGGATTGAAATAAGATTATGATCTTTGCAAAAAAAAGCAACTATTGGATCCATATATTGACTTACTGTAAGATCTCTTGCCAGAACTATTGATTACTCACTTTGACATTATAAACCATGAAGTAGAAAAAGATATTCTTCACCTTCATTTCGAAGAAAAAGCAGATATTCCAGAAGGGTTTTCGTCTCGCATAGTTATTTCTCATGGTTTTCATAAAGCAATAACGATTCAAGATTTTCCTATTCGAGGAAAGAAGGTCTATCTTTATATTAAACGTCGTGGCTGGTTAGATAAAACAAGTAAGCAAGTTGTTCAAAGAGATTGGGGTTTAGTAGCACAGGGAACTCGTATGACAGTAGAGTTTACTGCTTCTTTAAAAGTACTTAATAACTACCAGGGCTAATGATTGCCATACGATTGGCAGTTTTTACGGGGTCAATGGTAAAAAGTTACAACGTCAATATCGAGATTATCTTAGTGAATTTGAAGAATGGAAAGATAAGTCTCATGCCAAAGAGTGGCTGGTTTTTCCTGAGAATATAGGCAGACGTTTATCCATAGATGAAGACGGCACTCTCTAAAGGAGAACTCTATACCATCATTACCAATAAAAGTGCAAAAGGCAAGAAAGGAGCTATTGTGGCAATACTAGCAGGAACCAAAGTAGAACCTATCATAGAACAACTCCATAAAATCTCAAAACCACTTAGGGATAAAGTAAAAGAAATCACTCTAAATATGGCCAATTCTATGAAGGTTATCGCTAAGAAATGCTTTCCTAAAGCCATACAGGTTACCGATCGTTTCCATGTACAAAAACTTACTTTAGAAGCATTACAAGATATCAGAATCAAACATCGTTGAGAAGCTATTGATAAGGAAAATGAACAAATACAACAAGCCGAGAGTAAACAAACAGAACATCATCCAGAAACCTTTGACAATGGAGATACCAGAAAACAACTCTTAGCCAGAAGTAGATATTTACTTTATAAAGCACCGAACAATTGGACACAAAATCAATACTTAAGATCCAAAATATTGTTTGACCAATATCCAGACATTAAAAAGGCGTACAACTTAGTGCAAGGATTGAGAAATATATTTAATACAGCTACTTCAATCCAAACAGCTTATACCAAACTAGCACATTGGTATAAAGATGTGGAACAAACAGGGTTTAAAGTATTTAATACCATAGCTAATACAATAACAATCAACTATAGATCTATCTTGAATTACTTTATAAATAGAAGTACAAATGCTTCAGCAGAATCTTTTAATGCAAAAATCAAAGCCTTTAGAGTACAATTCAGAGGAGTTAAAAATGTAGAATTTTTTCTGTTCAGACTAACCAGAATATTTGCATAAACACAACAATTGGGATTGATCCCTATTGTGGGTCATACTGGATTCGAACCAGTGACTTCTACCCTGTCAAGGTAACACTCTGAACCAACTGAGTTAATGACCCATTAAAAAAATAACTATTACTAAAAAGAACTTATTAAAAAACCCATACAATTGTATGGGTTTTCTTGTGGGCGATGAGGGATTCGAACCCCCGACCCCCTCGGTGTAAACGAGGTGCTCTGAACCAACTGAGCTAATCGCCCTTGTCATTTTCGCAACAGTTATTCCCTGATTGCGGATGCAAATATAGCACAGTTTTACACTCTACCAAAGCTTTTTCAAAAAAAAATTAAATTATTTCTGCTACTGTAAATGTGCTCCCTCCCACAAATACGCAGTCAGATTTTGTAGCAGCTTGTAATGCAGTAGAATACCCTAAATTTATACTTCCAAAAGCACTTCCTATTAACTCAAATTTTTTAGCTAATTCTTGTAATTTATTTTCATCCATTCCTCTTGGAATATTTGGTTTGACAAAATAGTAGGTGGCCTCAACAGGAAATAAAGGTAGCAACTCTTCTAAATTTTTATCCTTTACCATACCTAAAACTATATGCAGATTATCGTATGGTTCACAACTAAGTTGCTCTAATACGATTTGAAGTCCATCAAAATTATGCGCTGTATCGACAAGTACCTTAGGTTCTAATTGAAGTGTTTGCCAACGCCCTAATAAACCAGTGTTTTTAATTACATTTGTTAATCCCGCATAGATAAGCTTACTATTTATTTTCCATCCTAAATCTTTTAAAACGTAAAGTGTTTGTATAGCTGTGCGTACATTCTCTCTTTGATAAGAACCTTTCAAATCAGTTGGAATATCAGAGACTATGTTTTCGGCTAAGTGAAGTGTTGATCCATTGTATTGGGCAACAGTTTTGAAAACTTCTATCGTTTCAGTATGAGATCTTCCTATAACAACAGGAATGTAAGGTTTAATAATTCCTGCTTTTTCCTTGGCTATTGCCTGAAACGTCGTTCCTAAAAATTGCGTATGATCTAATCCTATATTTGTAATTACCGAAACTTCTGGAATAACAATATTTGTGGAATCCAAACGACCGCCAAGGCCAGTTTCTATAATTGCTATATCAACTTTCCGATCAGAAAAGTACTGAAACGCTAGACCAACTGTCATTTCAAAAAATGATAATGAATTACTTTCGAAATAACTCTTATTCTTTTCAATAAAATCAACAACAAAACGCTCACTTATCATCTCGCCATTAATCTTAATACGCTCTCTATAGTCTTTTAAATGGGGTGAGGTATATAAACCCACTTTATAACCCGCCTCTTGTAACACAGAGGCTATCATATGGCTTGTTGAGCCTTTACCATTTGTTCCTGCTACATGAACACTTTTAAATGTGGTTTGAGGATTCCCTAGGTGTTGAGCGAGTTTTATTGTGTTTGAAAGATCTACTTTGTACGCAGAAGTACCAACACGTTGATACATCGGTAGTTGAGCAAACATCCAGTTTAATGTTTCCTCATAATTCATTTGGATATTCATGATTAACTACTCTGAAATTTCGAACTGATAAATGATTGTTCCAACTTGTTTAACCGGTGCTTTGGCATCACTATTAAATCGTGTTGAAAGTGCCGCTCTTTTAGCTGGCTCCATAAGACAGTTTGCATTATTAGTTGTTCCCTTAACACCTGGAGTAGCTCTAATAACCCTTCCCTGTTGATCTACGTCAATACGAACCACTACAATACCTGATTCGTTACAATCTTGAACAAATCTTTCTTTATTTAATGCCTTTCTGCCGCCTAAACGATAGTTCCCATCCCCATCAAGTCCTTTACCTGTACCATAATAAGACTTAGCACTAGGATCTCCATCAGCATTCCCTTTATCACCTAAAGTACTATTGTTCCCTTGACCATCATCTATTTCTCCGTCTGCTTTGGCTCCTTTAGCAAAACTATCTAAAATATCCAAAGTTGACTTATCGGGCTTGGGCTCTGGCTTCTTTTCTACAGGCTTCTCTACTTCTTTTTTAACGTTTTCACGATTGGAATCTTGAGCCTTTTGTTTTTTGTCTATTTTTTCTGCCGTTTTTTTCTTAGTTTCCGTTTGATTTTTTATAACTGGAGCGGCTTCATTGACTTGTGTAACAACTTTTTCAGACACTTCTGAAGTCTCTTCCACAATTTCATTCTTTTTTATAGCGGCAGGCGCTGTTACTTGTGGTTTAGGAGTTGTTCTAATTTTCTTTTTGGGCTGATTGGTACCATTACCAACATCAGAAGTACCAAAATTAACAGCTATACCATGCTCGGGAGCTGGATCCAGATAGTTTAGGCTTACATAAAACAATAAGAGGACAATTACTATATGTAATAATATAGTTACCATCATTGATTTACGTTTGTACTTTGTATCTAGATTGAACATATTACTCTGGTTTCACAGCCAGTATTACTTTAAATTTATTTCTGTTAGCAATATCCATAACGCTCACAGCTTTTTCAATAGGCACACCTTCTTCTGCTCTCAAAATTATGGTAGGTTCTGGGGTACCAGCTAGTCGCTCTACTAGAGTTGATTCTAAGCTACTTTGACTGATGCGTTCTGTATCGATATAATACTGGAGTTTATTGGTTATGCTTACAGATATATTTTGAACATTTGAACTTTTACCACTTGCCTTTGGCAAAATCAAGTCCAAAGCTTCTGGTGTAATAGTTGGTGATGTCAATAAGAAAAACACCAACAATAAAAAAACTATATCTGTCATTGACGACATACTAAACTCAGGGCTTACTTTGTTTCTTCCACGTAAATTCATAGTTATACAGGTTCGTTCAATAAGTCTAAGAAATCTACCGCAGTTGCTTCCATTTGGTGTACAACTTTATCTGTTCGCACCACCAAATGATTATAACCTATGTAAGCTACAATTCCAACCACAAGACCCGCAACCGTAGTGGTCATTGCAGTATAAATACCTTCGGCAAGAGAACCCATATCAGCACTTCCAGAGCTAGATGCTAGATTATGAAAGGCTAAAATCATACCAATTACGGTTCCTAAGAATCCAATCATTGGTGCAGCCCCTGCTACAGTAGCCAGTATACTTACATTTTTTTCTAGTTTATAAATTTCTAGACGTCCTGCATTTTCGATTGCTGTATTGATATCATCTAACGGACTTCCTATCCTCGAAATGCCTTTTTCTGTCAAACGAGAAACTGGATTATTAGTTTGTGCACAGAGAATTTTGGCTGCTTCAATTTTACCACTTGCAACATGATCTCTAATTTGATGCATAAAAGTTTCATCATATTTGGAGGCTGCTTTAATGGCAAAAATTCTTTCAAAATATATGTACACCGCTACGAATAGCAAAACGAATAATATGGCTATTATTAAAACTCCAGCGGTGCCTCCGCTAAGTAATAAATCTATAATTGATAAGGATTTTTCTTCTGCTTCGGGAGCAACGTTCTCGGCTATTTGGGCAAGTGAACCAAGTGTTAGTAAATGCATCATATTGTGTTTGTTACTTAAAGGTTAATACAATAACGTTTTTTGAATAGGTTAAGTATGCTATTACAAGATAAAAATAATTCCCAACAACCCTACTGTTCCTAGCACAATTGTATAAGGAAGTGCCATTTTTACCATTTTTCCATACGATAACCCAATTAAAGGAGCTAAGGACGAAGTAAGTAAAAACAAAAAGGCTGCTTGTCCATTAGGTGTAGCAACACTCGGTAAATTAGTACCTGTATTAATAGCAATGGCTAGCTTTTCAAACTGTTCTCTAGTAATAACATTATTATCAAATGCTTGCTTTACCTCTCCAATATAAACAGTTGCTACGAATACGTTATCGCTGATCATAGACAACACTCCATTAGCAACATAAAACATTGCTGGTTGGTCTTGAGGCTTCAAAGATAGCGCCCAATCAATAATCGGTGTAAATAAATGTTGATCATGAATCATAGCTACCACAACAAAAAATACAATCAAGAGACCTGTAAAAGGTAAAGCCTCTTCGAATGCTTTACCCAGAGAATGTTCTTCTGTAATTCCCATAAATGCGGTTTGAATAATAATAAGTGCTAAACCAATAAATCCAACTGGAGCCAAGTGAAGAGCTAAACCTACTATCAATAAAATAGCTGACACTGCTTGTACTATTAATCCATACTTTTCTTGATCAGAACGCTTACCATCTTCTTCATCTGTATAACTTTCGATTATTCTTCTTGCTACAGCTGGCAATTTTTCTCCAAAACCAAACCATCCCGTTATTTCCAAAAGTACGGTAGTTAGTAACCCGAAGAATAGCACTGGCATTGTGATTGGCGCCATTTGAATGAAGAATTGTATAAAGTCCCAACCCATTTTTTCTCCTATCAATAAATTTTGTGGTTCCCCAACCAAGGTACAAACCCCACCTAGTGCAGTACCCACTACACCATGCATAATTAAACTACGTAAGAAACTTCTAAATTTTTCTAGCGTTTCTCCACTTAATTCTTTCCGGTCCAAGGTACCATCCTTATCAAAATCTGCATCTACCATAGAATGAATTTTATGATAAACTCCATAGAAACCTACCGCGACACTTATTAAAACCGCCGTAACTGTAAGAGCATCTAAGAATGCCGATAAAACCGCAGATAAAAAGACAAAAAGTAAGGATAGAACTAATTTAGATCTAATTTTGGTAAAAACTTTGCTAAAAATATACATTAGCAAAGGCTTCATAAAATAAATACCAGCTACCATAAAAACTAAAAGCAAAACTACTTCAAGATTTTGTGATACTTCGTTATATGCGTTTTTGGGGGTAGTTAGGTTAAGAATAAGCACTTCGATTGCTAACAATCCTCCCGATTGAAGCGGATAACATTTAAGTGCCATTGCCAAGGTAAAGATAAATTCACCTATTACAAGCCATGCAGTAACTGCAGGTCCCAAAATGTAAAAGGAAAACACATTGAAGATTAGAAATCCAATCATTATTAATTTAAACCATCGCGGGCTGTTTCCTAAAAAATATTTAAACATAATCTACTTACTATAAGGGGTTAAAATTATATCAACTGTTTAAGTGCTATCTCAAAAGCTGTCTTACTAATATTTGTTTTGGTAGGATTGTTAGAATACGCATGAGCAATAGCCTTACGAATGGTTTCTGATGTATCCATAAAAATAGCTTCATCTGTCATTTGTACTCTTCTCTCCATAAAATAGGCAAAAACTCTCGCCATACCGCAATTCGAAATAAAATCTGGAATTAAGCTTACACGCTCATCGGTATACTCCATAATAGGTCCAAAGAAAATTTCTTTGTCTGCAAAAGGAACATTAGCACCACAGGAAATCACTTCTAATCCCGAATCAATCATTTTGGTTATTTGATCTTTTGTTATTAACCTAGATGCGGCACAAGGTGCAAAAATTTCGGTTTGCAGCTCCCAAATCCTACTATTAACCTCTTCAAACGGAATTAACGTATCGCTGAATAGCTTATTACCTACTTTGTTTAAAAATAAACTTTTGATTTCGTCAAACGTAAAACCATTTTCATTAATAAGTCCTCCTGCATGGTCAATTATCCCCACTACCTTAGCTCCCATCTCGGCAAGGTAATAAGCTGCAGCAGACCCTACATTACCAAAACCTTGAACCACAGCTCGTTTTCCCTTTACATCTCCGCCATAGATTGCGTAATAATGACGAACTGCCTCGGCAACTCCATAACCTGTAATCATATCTGCAACGGTCAACTTTTGCGATACATCGGGAGAAAACATAGTGTTTTCTAACACTTTAATAACACCTTGACGTAACTGACCTATTCTATTAATCTTATCTGCAATCGAAGGTTGAAAATGACCATTAAAAACTCCTTCTTGAGGATGCCATACACCGCAATTTTCGGTGATGGGAATTACTTCATGAATTTCATCAACATTTAAATCTCCACCCGTTCCATAATAGCTTTTTAATAATGGAGAAACGGCTTTGTACCAGCGCTCTAGTACTCCTGTTTTTCTTGGATCGTTGGGATCAAAATTAATTCCAGATTTTGCCCCGCCAATATTTGGCCCAGATACAGTAAACTTTACCTCCATAGTTTTGGCTAGAGACAATACTTCATTTTGATCTAATCCTTTACGCATTCGAGTTCCACCACCAGCAGCACCACCTCTTAAAGAGTTTATCACCGTCCACCCTTCGGCTTCTGTCTCAGAATCCTTCCAATTAAAAATAATCTCTGGACTCTTATTTTCGTACTTTTTTAATAGTTCTTTCATAGTATGTTTCCAATTCAAATCAGACACTAAATTTGCATGGTTTTAACAACTTTCTATTCCAAATAATTTTAGATAGAAATAAATTCGGTTTCACCCTACATGCCTAGTTTGAAAATTGAAGTTTATATAAATCAAAATTTCACAAATATAAAAAAACAAAATATGGGAAATACGTAAATATTTAAAAAATAATAATACCGAAAATTAAACATTTTAATTAGATATTCGTTCGATGAAATAAACAAATTCTTTAAATAATTTTAAGGTTTGTTGAAGTTTCAAAAAATGAAATAAATACTAAAACTATTGTTATATAACTTATATTTGTAGGATTAATAAAAATTCGATACTTATCGATAATTATTTTTATCAAAAAGTACAAATCGCGTGCTATGCATGCATAGTAAATTTAAATTATATATGGACTTTAAATTAACCGAAGAACAATTAATGATTCGCGACGCAGCTCGCGATTTTGCGAAAGCAGAATTATTACCAGGAGTTATCGATCGAGATAATAAGCAAGAGTTCCCTACCGAGCAAGTAAAAAAGATGGGGGAACTTGGATTTTTGGGTATGATGGCCTCACCAGAGTATGGTGGTGGTGGCATGGATACTATATCTTATGTACTTGTAATGGAAGAACTTTCAAAAATCGATGCTTCATGTTCGGTTATTGTTTCTGTAAACAACTCTTTGGTTTGCTGGGGCTTGGATACCTATGGTAATAAAGCTCAAAAAGAAAAATATCTGACTAAACTTACTACAGGTGAATCAATTGGCGCATTTTGTTTATCAGAGCCAGAAGCTGGTAGTGATGCAACTTCGCAAAAAACGACTGCCATTGACAAAGGTGATCATTATATTCTTAATGGAACTAAAAACTGGATTACTAATGGTGGTAGTGCCGATTATTATTTGGTAATCGCACAAACTGATAAGGAAAAAAAACATAAAGGGATTAACGCCTTTATTGTCGAAAAAGGATGGGAAGGGTTTGAAATAGGCCCCAAAGAAGATAAATTAGGTATTAGAGGTAGTGATACACATTCTTTAATTTTTAATGATGTAAAGGTTCCTAAAGAAAATCGTATTGGCGAAGATGGTTTTGGATTCAAATTCGCAATGAAAACATTGGCTGGCGGACGTATTGGTATTGCTGCACAAGCCTTGGGTATAGCATCCGGAGCATATGAGTTAGCTAAAGAGTACTCAAAAGTGCGTAAAGCATTCGGAACTGAAATCATGAATCATCAAGCTATTGCCTTTAAATTAGCAGACATGCATACGGCTATTGAAGCTGCAAGAATGTTAGTATTCAAAGCCGCTATGGATAAAGATAATCATGAAAACTATGATTTATCTGGAGCTATGGCAAAATTATACGCTTCACAAGTTGCCATGGACGTGGCGGTTGAAGCCGTTCAAGTTCACGGAGGAAATGGGTTTGTAAAAGAATATCACGTTGAACGTTTAATGCGTGATGCAAAAATTACTCAAATTTATGAAGGTACAAGTGAAATTCAAAAAATAGTAATATCAAGATCTATATTAAAGGATTAATATTGGTACGATCCCATACAGTAGGTTAATAAAAATTTAAGCGGGTTTAACTTTTAGTGTTAAACCCGCTTTTTTAAATATAGCCAAGAATTGCTTAAGCATTGGTTGCCATTTAAGAGCTTACCGCATACACTACAATCAAAACTTTTATCCAATTTTTGTTTAAGACTAAAAACACTGGTTTTTTGAGCACGTTATAAATCGGGAGCACTATTCCACTTTTAACAAACTTTCTGATTTTTCTACCGAGATTTTTGATAAAGTTGATAGTATGTAATTTTCTTATCGGTAAAGGGAGGCCAAAGAACATGTTAAGTTCATCTTTATTATTTT